>JBFJTV010000209.1:0-5555 GCA_041625075.1 Candidatus Polarisedimenticolaceae bacterium
CACCCGTGGAATTGGAGCGGCCTTCGCGCAGGGCCGCTGGCGCGGTGCCGCCGCGGCCATCGGGGAGGAATGACCGACCGTGCCGGTCGCCGGGCCGTGGTCAGGGGGCTAAATTGGTTTCGGGTCGGAGGAGACGTGAGCCGTTCGGGACTTCTGAGCAAGGCGGTCGCGGTTGCGCCGCTCGGAGCGTTGATCGCGCTGGCGGCGGTCGCCGGGACGATGCGATTGCGCGCGTACGACCTGTTCTGGCATCTGGCGACCGGTCGCTGGATCCTCGAGCACCGTGCCCTGCCCGAGACCGACCCGTTCCGTTTCACCTCGGAGACGGCCGCGTGGGTCGACCACGAGTGGCTCTTTCAGGTGACCCAACGTCTCGTGGAGCTTGCCGCCGGACTGGACGGGCTGGTCCTCGCGAGATCGGCCGTCGCCATCGGGGTCGCGGCCGTCCTCTATCGCGCCTCTCGAAAAGCCGGCACGCCCGCCGCCGGCGCCGCTCTGCTCGCGGGCGCCGCCCTTCTCGGCGCGCGGCCGAGAATGATGATGCGACCCGAGCTGGCGAGCCTCGTGGCGTTGCCGGTGATGCTCGCGCTGCTGCAGGCCTACCGCCGCACCCGTTCGTGGCGGCCCCTCGGCTGGACGATCGCCCTGGTCGTGGTCTGGGCGAATCTGCACGCGGGCGTTCTCGTCGCCCCCGTCGTTGCGGGCGCCTATCTCGTCGGGTCGCGGCTGCCCGGCGGCAACGGTGCGGGACGCGGCGGTGATACCCACGTTCCCTGGAGCCGCGTCGGTCTTGTCCCGGTCGCGATCGCCCTCGCGGTCGCGGTGAACCCTCACGGGTTCGACATCTATCGGGTTCCGTTTCGCATCGCGAGGGCGCTCGAGGGGATTCCGGTCGTCAACCCGGAGTGGCTTCCCGCCTGGGCCGCGCCCCAGCCCGCGTTGATCCTCGGGGGGATCGCGCTTGCCGCGCTGGTGACGTGGGCCGGTCTCGAGAGCCGCCGGGTCGATCCGGCCACGGGTCTCGCGACCCTGGCGCTGGCGGTCCTCGCCGTCAGCGGTGTCCGTCATCAGGGACTGTTTTTTCTCGGCGCCGCTTTCCTGGCCGCCGAGTGCATCTCCGATCTCACGAGGAGGCACGCGAGGGGAACGGAGGCGTTCGAGGGCGCCCAGGGCGCGATGCTCGCCTCCGTGTTCTGCTTGCTGGCAGCGGCGTGGTGCGTAGTCCCCCCACCCGGCGGACCGTTGCGCCCGCGGCAGGGCCCGTATTCCTTTGGTCTCGGTCTCGAGCCGGGTCGCTTTCCGGTGCGGGCCGCCGAGGAGGTCGCCGGCCGTCCGGATCTGGGCCCGATGTACAACGACGTCGCCTTCGGCGGGTACCTGACGTGGCGGCTCTACCCGCCGCGGCAGGTGTTCATCGACGGTCGCAACGAGGTCAACCCGCAGCTTCTCCGCGACGTGGCGGCCGCCCGTTCCGACTCGCGGCGCTGGAACGATCTTCTCGGGCGCTTCGATATCGACGTCTCCCTCGTGCGCTACGACGACCGACTTCGCGAGGTGCTGACGCCGGGACGCGGGCCCGACGGGAAGCAGGGCGTGACCTACCACACCACGAACGCCCTGCTCTTCCCCGCGAGCCGGTTCGCGCTCGTCTACTGGGACGACCAGGCGATGATGTTCGTGCGCCGAACACCCGAGCGCGCCTCGTGGCTCGCGCGCGACGAGTATCGCTTCATCCATCCCGAGAACCGCAGGGCCACGCTCGAACGCGCCGCCACCGACATCGATTTTCTCCGACGGGCGCTCGTCGAGCTGCAGCGGCGTCTCGCCGAGGACCCGAGGTGCGAACGCGCACTCGGGTTACGTGAGAAGCTCGACGCGCTGACGCGCCGCACACCCCACGCCGAGGTAAGATACCTGCGATGAGTCGAGTCGTCGTGGCGATCTTCGTCCTGTCGTTGGCGAGTTGCGCCACCAGGAACGCCACGACGACCGTCCCGAAGGGTTGGGTCGCGCTTCCGGACCCGGGCGTATGGTGCCTTCCTCTAAAGAACAACGCTCTGCGCTCCGGCCACAGGATGGACCGCGACACTCCGGCGCGGGAGTTTCTCGATTGGCTCGTTCAAAGCTACGGCCGCGATTTGGGTCTCTACCCCGGCGACATCCGGCTATACGTCGCGAACCAGAGCCCTCCGATGAGACCGGGGCACGCCGGGATCGTCGCGGGAGAGATTGTCTGTCGCCCCGAGTCGGAGTGGCGTCTTCAGGGCAAGTTCCAGATCACTCTCTACCGGGACGCGCTCGTCGGAGAGACCGCGTCGTGTCTTTACAGCACGATCGCGCACGAGTTCAGGCACATCCTTCAGGAAGTCGGGAGCGGTGGCGAGATCAACTGCGGCCGGATCCTGGACGCCGAGACTCTCGACCGCCTCGAAAAGGACGCCGTCGAGTGGGCGCGCGTCGTGTCGCCGGAATGCAATTGTCCGGCGGCGCCCTGACGCTTTTGTCCTTTCCGATTCAAATGCAATAATCCTGGGCTTCTCCCGTAGACGGACGGAGACCATGAAGGAAGCTCATCGCGAGCCCGAGCGGTTCCCGTGGATCCCGGTACTGAGCCTCGCGGCGGTCGCCCTGGCCTTTCTGGCGCTGTCGGTCCAGAAGATCTGGAACGTCGATCTGTGGTGGCAGCTCCGCACGGGTCAGTGGATCCTGGAGAGCGTCTCCATCCCCCGCGACGACTTCCTGTCGTTCACGGCGGTCAATTACGAGTGGATCGAGCTGCGCTGGATCTTCTGTGCCGTCGCGTACGGACTCTGGAAGCTCGGTGGTTCCCCGCTTTTGATCCTCGCGCAGACGGTCGCCGTGGCCGCCGCCTTCACCACCCTCGTGTGGTCGTCGCGCCGGGTCGTCACCGATCTTCCGGCGGTGGCCTTGCTTGCACTGGCCGTCGTCGCGGCGTCGGACCGTTTCGTCGTTCGGCCGGAGCTGGTCTCCTTTGTCCTGATCGCCGTCTTCATCGTGATCCTCGAGGGATTGGTCGCCGGGCGCTACCGTCGTGCGGTGTGGCTTCTCCCGGCACTCCAGGTGCTGTGGGTCAACAGCCACACGTTGTTCGTTTTCGGTCCCGTGATCGCGTGGTCGTTCGCGGCCGGGGCCCTTGTCCGTCGCCGTCCCGCGCACGAGGCGGCCGACGACGAGGCACCTTCGGCGAGCCGCGTGGCGCTCGTGGCCGCGGCCGTGACCGGGGCGTGCTGGATCAACCCGTACTTCCACCGTGGCGCGACGCTGCCCTTCGTCCTGCTGGGCGAGATCCGCGGCGGAGTTCTCTCGGATTGGATCCAGGAGTTCGTCGGACCCTTCGAGCTGGCGGTGTGGCCGTGGTACGTGTGGGCGACGGCGGCACTCGCGATCGTCTCCGCGGCCTCGTTTCTCGTCGCACGCTTCAACGCGACCCGTCTGTTGCTGTGGCTGTTGTTCGGCTATGTGGCGATGGTCTCGGTGCGTAACGTCGCCCCGTTCGCGCTGATCGCGATGTGGGTGGGTCTTCGAAACTACGAGTCCGCGGCCGATACGCTCGAGCTCCCGGGTCGAGCACGCGCCGCTTTTCCATTCGTGCAAGGCGTGCTCGCGGTCGTGATGCTGCTGTTCAGCTGGTACGTCGTCACCGATCGCTACGCGGTCGCGATGAACAGTCCCCGGCAGTTCGGTATCGGTGTCGTGGACTCGAACACCCCGAGGGATGCAGCGGCGTTTCTCGCGTGGTCGAAGCCCTCGCCTCAGATCTACAACGATCTCATCGACGGGTCCTACCTCATCTGGGCCGTCGGCGAGGATTACCCCGTCTTCGTCGATGGACGGCTCGAGGTCTACGGCGAGGAGCTTCTGGCCCGTCTTCTCGCCATTCCCAGGAGACGGTGGCAGAGCTCCGCCGAGTGGGACGCCGAGGCCGACCGCCTCGGGATCAACACCGTGGTGCTCAACCGGCAGTACCACAACACCTTGATGACCCAGCTCAACCGCGCCTTCGATTGGGTGCTGGTCTACCTCGACGCCCGCAACGTGATCTTCGTCCGGAGGATTCCCGAGAACAAGCCGGTGATTGACCGCTATCGCATCGACCCGACCGATCCCTGGACGCCACGGGGCCCCGAGGAAGACATCATGCCGACGGGCTGGCGCGCCTGGCTGGGAGCCGTCGGGCGGCCGACGCACTCGTTCGAGATGGCCAAGACGTTTCTGGCGCTCTCCTCCGTGGACAACGCGGTCACCTACCTCGAGCGCGGGCTCGAGCGTTTTCCCGATCACCGTGAGATGCGCTGGACGCTGGCACAGGTTCAGCGCAGCCTCGGCCGCGAGGAGACCGCCGTCAATCTGATGAAGGATATTCGGCTGTCGCGGGATGAGGAGTTTCGCGCCGCGAGGCTTCTGGGCCATCTGCTGTTCATGGACGAGAGGACGCAGGAGGCCATCGAGCCCTTCGAGCGCGCGGTCGAGCTCCGGCCCGAGGACCCGGCGGCGCTGATCGACCTCGGCAAGGCAGCGCTGGCGGCGGAAGACTACCGCTTGGCCGCCGATGCTTACGATCGGGTCGTGAGGTTACGCCCGAACGTCCCCACGCTGTGGGTCAACCTGGGTTTGGCCCTGCAACGCTCCGGGAACCGCACCAGGGCGATCGCGGCTTACGAGCAGGCGATCGCGTACGATCCGAATCAGTTTCAAGTTCTCAACCAGGTCGGCATGCTGTACGCCGAGCAGGGCGACGCCGGCCGGGCCGAGCGGTACTTCCAGCGCGCCCTCCGGATCCGGCCCGACTACACCGCCGCGCGTGCGAACCTCGAGCGTCTGAGGTCGTCGCGATGAACCGAAACACGGTCGCGCTCGCGGCCGTGGTGGCGCTTGGCGCGGCGCTCCGGATTCCGGGTCTGTACACCGATTTCTGGCTCGACGAGATCTGGACGCTGGCGATCACGCTCGATCTGGATTCTCCGCTCGAGATCTTCACGAGCATCCGCCACAGCAACAATCACTATCTGAACACACTCTGGTTCTATGCGTTGGGAGACCAGCCTCACTGGATCCCTTATCGGATCCACTCGATGCTCGCCGGGATCGCCACAGTGGTCCTGGCATGGCTTTTTGCCGCCGGACGCGGGACACGCGCGTCAATCTTCGCGTCGGCTGCCGCGGCCGTCTCGTACCTGCTCATCCACTTCTCGTCCGAGGCGCGCGGGTACGCGATGATGATCCTGTTCGCCTTCATCGCGTTTCTGGCCGCTCGCTCGTTTGTCGAGCACCCGCGATGGACGAGTGCGGTGATCCTGTGGGTCGCCGCGGTCCTCGGCGTGCTCTCGCAGTTGGGGTTCGTCCAGTTTCTCGGCGCCATGGCGGTCTGGCTTCCGTTCGCCCTCCATCGTTCCTGCGATCGAATCGGAGATGCCCTCACCCGCACGATCCAGGCGCTAGCGGTCCCGGTGGTATTGATCGCCGCCTTCTACTGGCTCGAGGTGCGGCACATGCGAATCGGCGGCGGGCCCGAGTACGACCTGCTCGCGGTGATC
>JBFJTV010000210.1:0-5534 GCA_041625075.1 Candidatus Polarisedimenticolaceae bacterium
AGGTCCTCGAAGACGAGGTACTCGTAGTCGTTCTTGGCCTCGAGGGTCAGCACCACCTCGATGCGATCGCCGCTAGTCACGCTGCCGTCGTCCTCGAGGTCGCGCCTGTCGTAGACGTGCCCCTTGAGCAGCGTCGGGCGCCCGACGAGGGCGTGGTAGCGCCGCTCGACGAACAGCGCGTTGCCGCCCGCCGCGATCGGCTCCTCGAGGCTGAAGAATCGCGCCTCGGCGGCGAAGTAGATCGGCGCGTCGCTCGGTGACCCCGCGGGAGATCCTCGCGACCCCGAGTCGCTTTGCCATCGATCCTTCGTGGCTCCACGACGGCGTCAACGAGGTCCGCATCGTGCGTCGAAGCGGCAAGGGTCCGATCTACTTCTCCGCGGAGGCGGTCTACTTCAGCCTCGAGGAACCGATCACGCCGGCGGGGAACGAGATCTTCGTCAGGCGGCAGTACCTCAGGATCGCCGGAATCGAGACGCTGCTGCAGGGCTACACCTACACCAAGCGGCCGCTCGAGGATCAAGGGTCGGTCATTTCGGGTGAGCGTGTCGAAGTCGTCGTCACGATCGAGGCCAAGAACGACTACGAGTACCTCGTCTTCGAGGATCTCAAGCCCGCCGGTCTCGAAGCCGTCCAACTGAGAAGCGGCGAGGCGGTGTACGCCCGCGAGATCAAGTCGGGCGGGTTCGAGCGCGATTCCGCCACGCGCGAGGCGCAGGACTACACCGGCCGGACCCGCTGGGTGTATCAGGAGCTGCGGGACCGCAAGGTCGCGATGTTCCTCGACAGGCTCCCCGAGGGTGTGTGGGAGATCCGTTACGAGCTGCGCGCCGAGGTGCCTGGGCAGTTCCACGCGTTGCCGCTGCTCGGCCACGCGATGTACGTGCCGGAGATTCGCGCCAACGGCGCCGAGACGCGTCTCGAAGTGCGCGATCGCGCAGCGGTCAGCCCCGGCCCCGGGCTGCGGCGGTGACACGGTCCTTCGTAGGTGCCGTCCCGCGTGAAACCGCGGGCTGCTCCTTCCGGAGGAGGATCCGCGCGTCCACGACGGCGAGACCGCGGGGGTAGGCGATCACGGGGTTGAGATCCATCTCCTCGATCGCGGGATAGGCCTCGACGACCTCCGCAACCTTCATCAGGAGACCGACGAGGGCGTTGCGATCGACCGGCCGTTGGCCGCGGACGCCGTCGAGTAGGGCGGTGGTCCGGATCTCCGAGATCATCTGCTTGGCGGAGTGCCGGCTCATCGGCAGGACGCGGAAGACGACGTCCCGGACGACCTCCACCAGGATGCCTCCGATGCCGAACATGATCACGGGCCCGAACTGGGAGTCGATCTTGGTCCCGATGGTCACCTCGAGACCGGGCTTCGCCATCGGCGAGACGATGCAGCCGCGGATCTCCACGCCACGCACCTTCTTCTTCGCCGCCACCTCGATCTTCTCGAACGCCTCCCGCACCTGCTCTTGCGTCTCGAGCCCGAGGCGCACGCCGCCGACGTCGCTCTTGTGCAGGATCTGCGGCGAGCAGATCTTGAGCGCCACGGGGCCTTCGAGCTTGCGCGCGAGCTTCACGGCCTCGTCGGGAGTCCGCGCGAGGCGGTCGGCCGTCACGGTCGCTCCGTGCAGACCGAGCAGACGCTTGGCCTCGTGCTCGAGCAGCGCCGAGCGCCCCTCGGTCCGGGCCGTCTCGATGATCCTCTCGCCGGCCCGCTTGGTGCCGGCTCCCCAGTTCAGCACGAAGTTGGTCCGGCGACGGTAGTTCGCCACGTGGTTGCCGTACTGCGAGAGGACCTCGAGACACTTGCACGCGACGTCCACCGAGTCGAAGACGGGGATCCCGTAGTACCGCAGCAGGTCGTGCGCGTGCGGCCGGAGGAATTTGTACAGACTGTGGACGACGATCGGCTTGCCGGTCTCGCGCACGAGCTTGCCCATCCGATGGGCGGCATCCTCCTCGATGAACTTCAGACGCTCGGTGAAGCGCAGCCCGTAACCGCCGAACAATCCCACGATCAGCAGACCGCCGATCCGCCGGCTCTCGAGCAGCACCCGGGCGCAGTCGGCAAACACTCCCGGATCGGTGTCGGCGCTCCCGGCGACGTCGATCGGGTTCCGGAGAGAGGCGTTCGGCGAGAGCAGCCGACCGAGTTGATGGCGCGTGTCCCTTCCGAGCACGGGGATCTCGAGCCCCGCGTCGGTCAGGACGTCGGCCGCGATCGTGGCGTGACCGCCGCCATCGGCGAGAATGGCCACGCGGTTGCCCCGGATCGCCGGGAGGCTCGCGAGCGCCTCGGTTGCCGGGAACAGCTCGTCGGAGTTGTCGATCGTGACGACGCCCGCCCGCTCGAAGGCGGTACGGGCCACCTGGGAGATCCCGGCGAGCGCCCCGGTGTGCGACCCCGCCGACCGGCTTCCCGTCTCGGAGCGCCCGCTCTTGAGCAGGACGATCGGCTTCTCGCGAGTCGTGATGTGCGCCTGTTGGAGGAACTTGCGCCCGTCGCTCATCCCCTCGACGTAGATGACGATCGCCCTGGTGTTCGGGTCGGCGGTCAGGAACTCGAGATACTCGTGAAACTTGACGTCGGCCTCGTTGCCAACCCCGATGTAATACGAGAAGCCCTTCTGACTCTTGACCCGTGCCTCGGTGATGAGGTGGAGCGCCATGTTCCCGCTCTGCGAGAGAAGGGCGATATCGCCCTTCGGGACGTCATTGAGTCCGACGAGGTTCATGCCCGAGTGCACGTTGATGACGCCGTTGGTATTGGGTCCGATGATGCGCACCCCACCCCGCGCGGCGATCCGGACGATCTCGTCCTGAAGACGCCTGCCCTTCGGGCCGACCTCGCCCAAACCACCGGCGATCACGACCGCCCCGGCCACGCCCTTGCCCCCGCACTCCTCGAGGATCGCCGGCAGGCTGTCCGCCGGCGTGGCGACGAGCGCGAGGTCCACCGGGTCCTCGATGTCGAGCACGCTTCGATAGCAGCGGTACCCGAGAATCGTCTCCTCCCGCGGGTTGACGGGGTAGACGGCGCCCTCGTATTTCGCCTCGGCGAGCGACCGAACGACCTGGTAACCGCGCTTCTTTTCGTCGCGCGACGCCCCGATGATCGCGACCGAGCGCGCGTTGAGGACCCGTTCGAGTGACACCGTCACCTCCCGCGGAACTTCGGCGGGCGCTTTTCGCCGAACGCCCGCACCCCTTCCTTCCAGTCTTCGCTGTCCATGCAGTCGAGGATTGCCTCGGTCTCCGCGTCGAGCGCTTCGGCGATTTCCATGCCCGGGGAGCTCCGCAGCAACTTCTTGGCCCATTCGATCGACAACGGCGCCTTCTCCGTGATCTCTCCCGCCAGACGGAGGGCGGCGTCGAACAGCTCGGTGCCGGGACAGGAGGCGAGCGCGAGGCCCGCTTCGACCGCGGCGGGACCGTCGAGGACCCTTCCCGTGTAGATGAGCTCTTTCGCGCGGGCCGGGCCGACGAGGCGGGGCAGGATCTGCGTGACGCCGCCTCCGACGGACGTGCCGAGCGCCGTCTCCGGAAAGGCCAGCGTCGCTTCGTCGGCGATCAGCACGAGATCACAGGCCAGCGCCAGCTCGGCGCCCGCGCCGCGCGCCGGGCCGTTGACCGCCGCGATCACCGGCTTCGGGAGCTCGTGGATCTCGCGAGTCGTGTCGTGGGCCAGCCGGATGTAGGCACGCCGTTCGTCCGGTCCCCGCGCGCCAGACGAGTGCGCCTTGAGGTCGGCTCCAGCACAGAACGCGGGCTTCTCGACGCCGTCCTTTCTCAGAATCGAGCCCGTCAGGATCAGACAGCGGATCTCCCGATCGTCGCGCATGCGTCCTAAAGCATCCCGGATCTCGAGGTACATTTCCTCGATCACCGCGTTCATCCGCTCGGGGCGGTTGAGTCGGATGATTCCGACGGCCCCTTCGAACAGGAGCTCGATGGTCTCGTAGCTCACGAGCGCTTGCCCTTCGTGATCCGGCGCTTCAGCGCCTCCAGACGCTCACGAAACTCGGGCCGGTCCACCGACCACAACTGCTCCTCCAGCTCGCGCTCCACGGCTGCTCCGTGATCGGTGACACTCGCCATCGAGCGCAGCGTCCCCTTGAGCCGCCGTACCATCTCGCGTGGCGCGGCGGCGGCTCGAGCCGCGAGTCGTGTCGCCTCGTCGAGAAGAGCGTCGTCGTCGACACAGCTCCACGCAAGTCCGCAGCGGACGGCTTCCTTGCCGTCGAGACTCTCCCCGCATAGCACGATCGCCGCCGCACCCTGAGGACCGAGCAGTTCGCGGAGCATCCACGTGTGGCCCCCGCCGGGGTGCAGCGCGAGATCGAGAAAACGCGATTCGAAGCGCGCGCGGGAAGACGCGACCCGTACGTCGCACGCGAGCGCGAGGTTGAACCCGGCCCCGACCGCGGCGCCGTTGACCGCCGCGACCGTCGGGACGGGGAACCGCGCCACCGCGAGAAACCCCTCGTAGATCCGCCGGAGACGATCGCGGTCGGCGCGCTCGAGGTCCTCGAGGTCCGCTCCAGCCGAAAAAGCCGGTGGCGTCCCGGTGATTACGAGCGCTCCGACCTCGCCGGACTCGGAAAAGGAACGCAGGGTCGACGCGAGTTCTTCGGCCATGGCCAGGGAAACCGCGTTGCGGCGGGCGGGGTCGTGGAGGGTCAGGATCGCGACGCGACCCTGCACCTCGGTTCGCAGGAGATCCATCGATTCCGGTCCCTCTCCCCGGCGGCACCCCTCGCGAGCCGGGGACCCAAATATGGGGCCACCGGCGCGCCCGGGGCCACCTCCATGACGGCTTTCTGTATGATAACTCCATCGTGTCGCGCCGAATTCTCACCTCGGTGACCGTCGCCTTGACCCGGGTCGCGTGGTTCGGCGTGGCCGGGGCGGGGGACCGCACCGGGCTCGTCGATCCGGACTGATCGATGGGCGCGCAGGTCCAGCTTTCGGTCACGGTCATCACCTTCAACGAGGAAAGGAACATCGCCCGGTGCGTCGACTCGGTCCTCCCGGTGGCGGACGAGGTCGTCGTGGTGGACTCGCTCTCCACCGATGCGACGAAGCAGATCTGCCTCGACCGGGGCGTTACCTTCGTCGAGCAGCCCTTTCTCGGCTACGTCGAGCAGAAGAACTTTGCGCTCGACCGGGCGACCCACGACCACGTGCTCGCGCTCGACGCCGACGAATGTCTCTCGGACACGCTTTGCGAGCGCATCACCGAGATCAAGTCCGACTGGAACGCCGACGGCTACAGCATGAACCGGTTCAACAACTACTACGGAACCTGGATCCGGCACAGCGCGGTCTATCCGGACCGCAAGCTCCGGCTGTGGGATCGACGCAAGGGCCGGTGGGGGGGAACCAACCCGCACGACAAGGTCCTGATGGAGCGCGGGGCGTCGGTGCGACACCTCGACGCCGATCTGCTGCACTACGCGTACGACTCGATCGACAGCCACGCGCGGCAGGCGAACCACTTTTCGAACGTCGCGGCGCAGGCGTACTTCGACGAGGGC
>JBFJTV010000211.1:0-5526 GCA_041625075.1 Candidatus Polarisedimenticolaceae bacterium
CAAGGAGATCGAGATCGGGGTAACCCTCGCGCCGCTTCCGGACGAGGTCCTGGCCCAGTGGGTGGGCGCTCACATGCTCGAGCACGCGTCGGTTGCGCAAGCGCAGAAGTAAACCTCTCCTCCAGAGGTGAAAGGGCCGGCCCTCGTGGCCGGCCTTTTTTTTGATCATTTCCGGGGATTTCGACAAACCGCGCTCAGGACTTGCCGTCAAAGCCCCGCAACCTACCTTTAATCCGGGAGGCTCGTGTCCACCGGTCCGGGGGCGACTAACGGAGCGCACAAATGACCGCGCAAGAAATCTGCACCGAGCTCGACCGTCTTCGCAGCGCCGGCTCGGACTTCGAGGGGATCCTCGCCGCCGCCGTCGACAAGCTCCACGAGTCCGATCCCCGGTTCCACTGGACAGGCATCTACGAGCTCTACCCTGACGACGTCCTGCGGCTGGGTCCTTTTGTCGGTGCTGCCACTGACCACGTCTTCATCGGCGTCGGGCGCGGAGTGTGCGGAACCGCCGTCGCGGAAAAGCGCAACCTCAACATCCCGGACGTCTCGAAGGAGAGCAATTACCTCGCGTGCTCCGCGGCGACCCGTTCCGAGCTCGTCGTGCTGATCCGCAAGGGCGATCGGATCTTCGCCCAGATCGACATCGACAGCCACGAGTTCGATGCCTTCGACGCCGAGGCAGTCGATCGTGTCGAGCAGGTCGCCGAGTGGCTGGCCGACGTCTACTACGATCGCACGAGGCGATCCACCCGCGTTTCGGCCGCCGGGAAATCCTGACCGGGAGACCCGCGGATGGGCTCCAAGACGCCACCGGGGTTCCACGGCGAGTCGCCGGCCGACTACGAGCGCTGGTTCCGCACGCTCGACCGTCAGATCCGTCTTCTCGAGCGCGAGCGCCAGAAGTTCTCGGCGGTCGTCAACCACGCCGATGCTGGTTTTCTGCTTTTCGATCCATCGGCGCGCACGGTTTGGGGAAACCAGGTGTTCATCCGCCGCTTCGCCGTCGAGAACAGCGGCATCCCTCACGGCAAGAGCTGCCACGATGTGCTCTGTCGGGAACGGACGCCGTGCGCGTCCTGTCCGGTTCGAAGGACCTTCGAAAACGGGGGAGTGGCGCACCGCGAAGTCGCGATCGAGCAGGACGGCGAAGCCCGATACCTCTATGCGACGGCCATGCCTGTCGTGTCGGCGGAGGCGACGGTCGAAGAGTGCATGGTGATGCTGCAAGACGTCTCGGACCTCGAGATCCTGCGGCGGTCGCAGGCAGCGCTGCGACAGAGCGAGGAGCGGCTCCGGCACTCGCAGAAGATGGAAGCCGTAGGCAGGCTCGCGGGCGGCATTGCCCACGACTTCAACAACCTGCTGACCGCGATCCAGGGTTACACCGAGTTCCTGCTCTCACGCACCGCAGCGGACGGCGAGCTCCATCACGAGGCGCTCGAGATCTCGAAGGCGGCGAATCGCGCGTCGGTGCTCACCGGGCAACTGCTCGCCTTCAGCCGCACGCAGGTGCTCGAGCCCCGCGTCGTGGATGTCAACACGGCGATCGTCGAGATGGAGACACTCCTGCGGCGTCTCATCGGCGAGCACATCGAGCTGGTGACGGCGCTACAGCAGGACCTCGGCACGGTCCGCGTCGATCCCGGACAACTCCAGCAGGTGCTCGCCAACCTCGCGGTCAACGCTCGCGACGCCATGCCGGAGGGCGGGACGCTGACCCTCGAGACCTACAACGTCGATCTCGACGAGATACCGACCCCCACCCACCTCGAGGCCGACCCGGGCCCGCACGTCATGCTCGAGGTGCGCGACACCGGCGTCGGCATGGACGGCGAGACGCTCTCCCGGCTGTTCGAGCCTTTTTTTACGACCAAGGACCGCGGCAAGGGAACCGGGCTTGGTCTCTCGACCGTCTATGGCATCGTCGAGCAAACGGGAGGGCGCGTCTGGTGCGAGAGCGAACCAGGCGAGGGCGCGAGGTTCATGATCTGCTTTCCACGCGAGAACGCCCGTCCCGAGCAACTATTGCCGCCGCGCGTCGCCTCCGAGCAGCAGGGCGGTAACGAGACCATTCTGCTGGTCGAAGACGACGACGCGGTTCGCGGCCTGGCGTACGAAGTTCTCGAAATGAACGGTTACAACGTCCTCGCGGCGGCCAACGGTGTGGAAGCGCTGCAGATCACGCGGGAGTACAAACCGTCGATCCACCTGATGCTGACCGACGTCGTCATGCCACGCATGGGAGGCGCCGAGCTCGCCTCACGCCTTGCCGAGTCACGACCCACGATGAAGGTGCTGTTCACCTCGGGCTACCCCGAAGGCGCCATCTCGCAACGCGGCACGCTGCCGGTCGGCTCGGCCTTCGTTCCCAAGCCCTTCACCCCCAACGAGCTCATCCGTAAGGTCCGCGAGTCCCTCGACTTGCCCTGAGGCTCTCGAAGAGCGCCCTCGGCCTGTCACGGGGTCAGCGTGGCTCAGCACTTCCCGGGGACGGCCCTTCTCGTTTCCTGAGCCGAAAGTACTCGATCAACGAGACGACGAGAAGGACCGCACCGCCCCCCGCCCCCGCGATCAGGGTCACGGTCGAGGCGGGTCGTTCGAGCGCGAAACCGCAGAAGACCCCGACGAGGATCTGGAATGCCGCCACGAAGATCACGTAGGCGGCGTTCCTCGTCGGCGTCCAGAAGGCCCAGAACGACGAGCTTCCTCTCTTTCCCAGCGCGGCCGCGAGCATGATGGCCGCGAATGTCGTGATCGAGAACAGCAACCCGACAACCACCGACGGCCACACGGCGACGTCCAGGAACCAGTACCCGGTCCCGGTGCAGATGACGAAGGCAATCGCCGCGCCGATCAACGCCACCAACGGATTGATCTTCAAGCTCATTGTCCAACCTCCTGCTGAGCAATCAAGCACGCAGCTCTAGCCAGACTGACCCGGCGCGCAGTCGCACAAGGGCTCGCCCTCGCACGGGCAGGGCTCGGGATCGGGTGACGTCGGCGGTGGCGGCGGCGACGGGTTGGCGCATTCATAGCATGCGCCACATGCACCAAAGAGCAGCAGGTGGCTGGCCTCGAGCGCGAGAAAGACCCCGATGCAGACCACGAGGCTCGTTCCCCCGGTGACCAACGCACCTCCGCAACTGGAGATCAACGCGAAATACATCGCGATATTGGACATCGCCGCCCCCGCGCAGCTCGTGCACGACGGGACACAGCTGGACGGCGTCGAGAGCGCATCCGGTGCGATCAGAGTCAGCGGGCCCTCGACGCGGGCTTTGGCTTCAACCGCCAGAAAACCCGTCACGCCGTTGATAAACCCCTCGGCGTCGATGATTCGCCCGCCAACTGTGGCCACGAGATCGGCCGCGGCCACCGTCGGTTTGGCGACGAGATCGCGGAAAACCGTTGCATCGATATCGGTAGGGACACCGTTGACCTCCACGGTCACGACCGAGCCGTCGAGGATCTCGTCGCCGTCGTGTCGCAGCATGGCTCGCGGCACGGTCATCGCCACGGCGTCCACGCCGACCGTGAAGGTCGTGGTGACGGTCTCGGCCGCGCCCTTGACCGACCAGGTTACGACCTCGTCCCAATCCTGAACCCGGTCGAGTCGCTTTCCCGTTCTGTCTTCGACGTCAGCCGCTGCCGAGCCGAGCGTGACGATCTCGTCGGCCGACGGTGTGTCGCCGAAAACGAACGGGGCATCGGGTGCCGGCCGCCCGCTCGAGCGTGCCCGTTTCACGACCACGGAGATCTCTCCCGGACCCGCTAGCGCCTCGTCGATCCGGGTCAGAAGGTCGGAGTAGTCCACGTGGTAGACACCCTCGCCGTTCTGAAAGTAGTAATTGCCGTCTTGCACGGGAGCCGTCGCGGCGGGCGCCGGCATCCCGTAGACCACCAACCCAAACGCGAGCACGACTCGAAGCGAATCACCAATCAGTGACCGGTTCATCTCGGGTCTCCTGTTCGAGGCTCGGGACCGGGAAGGCTGACGTCAGCTCCCGAGATCGAGTCGGAAGACCCACGTCCCCGATAATCTGTCGCGAGGTGGAGCCGGTGTCACGGAATGCGGGCGACCTGCGTTGCCGATCGGCAACACCTCACCCCGAAGCTACAGAACACGAGTAGGGAGCCGAGCCGACCAAGATGCCGGGGCTTTCTCGACTCGGTCCGCATGAAGCTCACTTCAATTTCGACCAACCCCTCGCGTACAGATCCGCGCGCACCGGCAGGTACCCCGGATACTCCTCCCGGGCGGCGCGAAGCGTCGCGTGCGAGAGCGCCACGACGCATATCGGATCGGTGGACTCGGCGAGCACCTCACCATCGGGCGCGATGGCGATCGATGCGCCGCCGATCGGAACCCCCTGTTCGGGTCCCGGTCGGTTGGTCGAGACCACGAACGTACAGGCGGTGACCGCGTTGGCGCGCAAGACCAGCTTCCACCGTTCGTAGCTCGAGATCGGTGTGCAACGTGGCGCGAGAATCAGCTCCGCCCCGAGCGCGCCCAGGAGCTGCGATCCCTGTGGCCGGTTGACGTCGGAGCAAATCTGCGTCCCGATCCGAAGGTCGAATCCGTCGAAAACCGCCGGCACCTCGTCCCCGGGCTCGTAGTGGCTGGTCTCCCAGTACCCGTCCTCTTCGGGAAGATGCGCCTTGCGATACCGGCCGACCAGTTGGCCCTTCGCGTCGAAGACGAGCGCCGTGTTGTGGCGCCGACCCGTCTCGGGGTCGATCACGATGGCGCCGCCCGCAAGACCGACCCCCGCCTCGCGCGCGGCGGCGGCCAGGATCTCGTGGCGCGGTCCGCCCGGTGGCTCGGCATCGTCCTCGCGCGGTTCGCGCGTCGCGGGCGACCACGGGTCGAGCGGAAGCTCGGGAAGAACGGCGAGCGAAGCGCCGGCCTCTCCGGCCTGCGCGAGCCTCTCCGTCAGGCGGCTCGCGCCGTCGCTCGACCAGAACACCTCGGTGATCATCGCAATATTCAAGGCCTCTCTCCGTCCGGTCGGGCGTGACCGCGCGCAATTCTATCGAAGGGGTGACCGCCGCTTTTCCGAGGGCTGTCGCGCGTCTCCGGCGGCCATCCGGACCTCGTCAGGCGCGCCACGGACGATCGGCCCAACCGGCGCCCCGGGACCCTCCCCGCAAAGCCAGCCCCTTCAACCACTTGAGCGTGTTGCAGATCCGCAACGCAATTTGACCATTCTTGTTGTTTGTCGAACCGCATGACGGTCTATCCATATACAACGGTAGATCGCTCCTCGTAGCCACACGCTTGAGGGGGGTTGCCGGGGGGACGGCCCGTCGGCCTATCGGCCGGTACACGGTCCCAACCGTCCCCGGGCAATTGTCGTGGAGGCGCCGTGGGTCAACAGGATCCTGTGCTCGAGAGCAAGCGATTCGGCAAGTTTCTTCGAAAGGTCCGCGAGAGCAAAAAGCTCTCGCTGGACACGGTCGAGGAGATGTCGATCGACTTCCCCGACCGTCTGACCAAGTCGCATCTTTCCCGCATCGAAAACG
>JBFJTV010000212.1:0-5524 GCA_041625075.1 Candidatus Polarisedimenticolaceae bacterium
GACGGAGAGAGCTGATGCTGGCCAGATCGAAACGCTGGATCGCCGTCGTCGCCGCACTGTCGCTCGTCGCCCTCGCGTCGTGCAGTGGCGAGCACGACCCCGCGGCCCCTCCCGCGTCGCCCGCGCCGGTTGCCGGCGGGATTGCGGTGCTCGGGAGCATCTCCGACGTCGACAGCTGGAACGAGTACCTCTCACGACAGGCCTTTGCCAACAGCGTCCTGCGTCGGATCTATCTGCGGCTGGCGAGGGACGGTAGCGAGCACCCGTCCGCGCAGCCGATCTACGAGCCCGAGCTGGCCGAGTCGTGGGAAGTCGCGAACGACGGCCGCTCGATCACGTTCCGGCTGCGGAAAGCGCAGTGGAGCGACGGCTGGCCGATCACGGCCGAGGACGTGCGGTTCACCTGGACGGCACAGACGCACCCGGACGTCGCGTGGGCCGGTGTGTCGTCGAAGGAGTTCATCACCGACGTCGAGGTCGTCGATCCGCGGACGGTGACGTTTCATTTCGACCGGGTCTATCCGTATCAGATGACCGACGCGATCGACGGCGGCATCCTCCCCGCACACGTTTTCGGCGAGGTCCCGTTCGACGCGTGGAACACCCACCCGTGGTCCGAGGTGAGGATCGCGTCGGGGCCGTTCATCCTGGAGGAGCACCGCCCCAACGAGGCGATCGTGCTCGTCCGAAATCCGCGATACTACGCGGCCGACGAGATCTATCTTGACGGCTTCGTCGTACGGGTCGTGCCCGACGCCGTGAACCTCCTGACGCAGCTCCGTAGCGGCAACATCGACTACATGGAGAACATCCTGCCGCGGGACGCCGAGCGCGTGGGGTCGGACCGCGACACGTCGCTGTTGCCGTTCGACTACCCCAGCTACCACTACATCGGTTGGAACGGCACGCGCGAGCCCTTTGACGATCCGGAGATCCGGCGGGCGTTGACCATGGCGATCGACCGCGACGCGATCGTGGAGGAACTGCTGTACGGTTTCGGGCGGGTGAGCGCCGGTCCGTGGCTTTCATTCCGGTGGGGCGCGGATCCCGATCTCGAGCCCCTGCCGTACGACCCGGACGGGGCGAAGCGGATTCTCGCCGATCGCGGTTACCGCCTTCAAAACGGCGTGCTCGTCAAGGACGGCCGGCCGTTCGCGTTCACGATGACGACCAACGCGGGGAACCGGGTTCGCGAGGAGGTGCTCGTCAAGGTCCAGGCCCAGCTCGCGCGGCTCGGGATCGAGGTCGAGCTTCGGCCGCTGGAGATGGGGGCGTTTCGCAAGAAGGTCGGCTCCGGGGATTACGACGCGTACGTCGGCGGCTGGGTCTTCGCCGGAAAGACCGAGCTCAAGGTGCTGTTCGATTCTTCATCGACCCCTCCCAACGGTCTCAACATGGTGGGGTACCGCTCCGGGGACGTCGACCGTCTGCTCGGCCGTATCGGTGACGCCGAAACCCATGCCGAGCTGCAACCGATCTTGTTCGAGATCCAGCGGCAGATCCACGACGATCAGCCCTACACCTTTTTGTTCGAGTCCCAGCGACTGGCGGGTGTCAGCCGGCGGCTGGAGGGCGTAGGAATCGACGCGCCCGCGGATCCTCTGCGGTTTCTCGAGCGCGCTTGGATGCACGTCAAGACCGCCGCGAAGTAGTCCGGGGGAACTGTCGTGAGCGGACTGATCCTGCGCCGTTTACTGACGGCGCTTCCGCTCGTCCTGGCCGTCCTCACCCTCGTCTTCATTTTGGTCGAGACCGCCCCCGGCGACCCGGCCGACCTGATGCTCGGCGACAGCGCCGTCCCGCCAGAGGTCCGCGAGAGGCTGGAGCGGGCGTACGGGCTCGACCGCGGCCCGGTGGAGCGCTATGTCGGCTGGCTCGCTGCCGTCGCGCGGGGTGAGCTGGGGTGGTCGCACTCGACCCATCGGCCGGTGGCCGAGCAGCTCGTTCGCGGCGTCGGCAACACGCTGATCCTGACGCTCACCGCGCTCGCGATCCATCTTGCCGCGGGGATCCTGCTCGGCATCGTCTCGGCGGTCTACCGCGGTCGTTGGCCCGACCGCTTCGTGACGGTCTCGAGCCTCATCGTCTACGGCATGCCGACCTTTTGGCGGGGATTGATGGCGGTGATGGTCTTCGCGTACCTCCTGCCGCTGTTCCCGGCGTCATCGATGCGATCGGTCGAGGCGGGGACCTGGTCGCTCCCGATGCGCTGGCTCGATCTGCTGTGGCATCTCGTGCTCCCGGCGTGCACGCTCGGCTTAGCCTCGGCGGCCGCCACGGCGCGGTTCGTGCGCTCGGGCCTGCTGCACTCTCTCGGTCAGGAGTTCGTGCGCGCCGCCCGTGCGCGGGGTCTGGGTGGCGGTCGCGTGATGCTCGCGTACGGCCTGCGCAACGCCATGATCCCGGTGATCAACCTTCTCGGCCTTTCGCTACCCGTTCTGGTGTCGGGCTCGCTGGTCGTCGAGGTGGTCTTCGGGTGGCCGGGGATGGGGCGGCTGACCTACGGCGCGATCCTGGCTCAGGACGTTCCGATGGTGCTGGGCGCCACGCTCGTCGCTGCGGCGATGGTCATCGTTGGGAACCTTTTCGCCGATATCGCCATGGCGTTTGCCGACCCGAGGATTCGTCTCGGGCGCGCCGGAGACGCGACGTGAGCGATCGTCGACTGCTTACCGGTCTCGTCTTTCTCGCGGGTCTCGCGGTGATCGCGGTCGCGGCGCCGTGGCTCGGTTTCCGCGACCCCGACGCGCAACCCGATGGGCTCGTTCTCAGGGACCTCCCGCCGCTTTCGAGGGTCGATGCGATTCTTCTCGCCGACGGGTCGATGAAGTACGCGGACGAGATCAGGGTGTTGCCGGACGGCGGCGTGCGCTACCGGCGGGGCAGAACCGAGAAGACCGTAGGGGCCGACGAGCTCGCCGGGCCGGCGCCCGACGACTGGCACCGTAGGCCGCTGTTCTTGCTCGGGACGGACGGCTTCGGCCGTGATCTCGTCAGCCGTCTGGTCTACGGCGCGCGCATCGCCCTGCTGGTCGGTGTGCTTTCGGCGTTTGTCGGGTTGTTTCTCGGCGGGTCGATCGGGCTCGTCGCCGGCCTCGCAGGTGGATGGGTCGATGCGGTTCTGATGCGTTTTGCCGACATGCTCCTGGCGATCCCGCGTCTTTTTCTGTTGCTCTTTCTGGTCGCGCTGTACTCGTCGTCGATCGCCACGACGATCCTGGTTCTCGGCATGACCGCTTGGATGGTTCCTGCCAGGCTCGTTCGCGGAGAGGTTCTCTCGCTTCGCGAGCGTGAGTACGTTCAGGCGGCGCGTAGCGCGGGTGCGCCCGTCTGGCGCGTTGCCGTTGTGCATCTTTTGCCCGGCGCGATGGCTCCCCTGCTGGTCGAAGGCGCGCTGCGGGTCGCCAACACGATCCTGCTCGAGTCGTCGCTGTCGTTTCTCGGCCAGGGCGTCCCGCCTCCAACCGCGTCGTGGGGAAACATCATTGCCGACGGTCGCAGCAGCCTGCTGGACGCGTGGTGGATCTCGACCTTCCCCGGACTCGCCATCGCGGCGACGGTGATCGCGCTCACTCTCGTCGGCGACGCCCTCCGCGACCGCCTCAACCCCGCAGAATAGAGACGCTCCTGGAAGAGTGGGGTCGGGCACTGACCCCATCCGAGGAAGCATGGGGTAACGCGCTATTAGTGGTTGAGGTTGGCTGGGGGGGCGGCGCCGGCCGGGACCTGGCTATCTTCGCGGTAGTGGCAGCCGCGGCTGGTGGGGTTGTGCGTCGCGGCCCGGGCGACGACCGCCGCGCTGAGCACGGCGTTGTGAAGCCCGATCAGCGAGTCGGTGAGGTGCACCTTGCGGTAGAAGTCCTCGATGTTCAGCCACAACCTCCGAAGCTCGCGGACGGCGCGGTTGAGCCGATGACGGTTCCTCAGAAGCCCGACGTAGTGCCACATCAGGTTGCGGATGTTCTGGAGGTCCCCCGCGATCAACGCGGGGTCGGCGTCGTAGCTCAGCCCCGACTCGTCCCAGGGTGGCGCATCGTGGGCCGAGATCCTCGGCGTGCCGTCGTCGGCGCGGATATCCGCGGCGGCGCGCGCTCCCCACACGAGACCTTCGAGCAACGACGTGCTCGCGAGACGGTTGGCCCCGTGGACTCCGGTGCACGAGACCTCGCCGACCGCGTACAGCCCCGACAGGGTCGTGCGGCCGTCGAGATCGACCTGCACGCCCCCGCAGAAGTAGTGCGCGGCCGGGACGACCGGGATCGGCTGCCGGGTGATGTCGATGTGGTGCGCGAGACAGTGCGCATGAATCCCCGGGAAGCGCTCCTGGATGAACTCGGGCGACCGCCGCGTCGCGATGTCGAGCCAGACGTGGTGGTAACCGTTGGCAAGCATCTCGGTGTAGATCGCGCGCGCCACGACGTCCCGCGTCGCCAGCTCACCCTCGTGGGCATACCGCGTCATGAACGGCTCTCCGGTGGGAGTCAGCAGGACGCCACCCTCGCCCCGCACCGCCTCGCTGATCAACGTCTTGGTCGTTCCCGGCATGTGGAGCGCGGTCGGGTGAAACTGCACGTACTCGGCGTTGATGACGCGCGCCCCCGCGCGGTAGGCCATCGCGAGACCGTCGCCGCGGGCGCCATCCGGGTTCGTCGTGTTGAGAAAGATCTGCCCCAGCCCGCCGGTGGCGAGCACCGTGTGGCGCGCGACGATCCTCTTGACGCTCCCGGTGGCCTGCTCGAAGGCGTAGACCCCGTGACAGGTCGGTTTCTCATAGACCGCCAGCGGATCACGCGCGTGGTGCGGGAAGGTCAACAGATCCACCGCGGTGTGACCCGTGAGCAAGGTGACGTTCGGGCACGATCGCAGCGCCTGGAGCAGGCCCTCCATGATCGCCCGTCCCGAAACGTCCCCGACGTGCAGGATCCGGCGTCGCGAGTGCCCGCCCTCGAGCCCGAGGCTCGGCTCACCGGGACTTTCCTGGTCGAACCGCACCCCGGCCCGGTCAACCAGGATCGACTTCAGAAGGGCCGGGCCCTCCGCGGCCAGTACCTCGACGGCACGCCGGGAAGAGAGCCCCGCGCCGGCCCGCAGAACGTCGTCGGCCAGGAGGCCGGCGGTATCGCCCTCGCCCCACCCGACGATGCCGCCCTGGGCGTAGCTCGAGTTCGACTCATGCGGATCCCGCGCGCGCGTGAGAATCACGATCTCCCGCTCGCGGTCCTCGGCGAGCTGCAGCGCCGTCGTGGCCCCGGCGATGCCGCATCCGATGATGAGAACGTCGGTTTCCATGAGCGTCGCGATCAGTGGATCGCAAGCATCCGTTCAATGGACTTCACGGCGCGGACCCGGATCTCCTCGGGAACCTCCACGATGTAGCGGTCGTGCTCGAGCGCGGCGAGCGTGTCCTCGAGGGTGATCTCGTTCATGTGCGGGCAACGATGGCTGCACAACCGGAGCATCTCCTTTTCGGGGTTCGCCGCCGCGATGTTGTCTCCCATCGAGCACTCGGTCAGCAAGAGGTAGC
>JBFJTV010000213.1:0-5522 GCA_041625075.1 Candidatus Polarisedimenticolaceae bacterium
GATGCCCGCGTGCTGCTGGCGATCGCCGTGCTGTGGACGGTGATGCTCGATCTCAACCACGCGAATCTGCCGATCTCGTGGGGCCCGCTCCGCTACCTGCTGAACTCGCCCAAGATGCACGTGTGGCACCACGACGTCGAGCTGCACGGCAAGGGAGGCCAGAACTTCGGCCAGGTGCTCAGTGTGTGGGACTGGATCTTCGGCACGGTCTACTGGCCGGCCGATCGCGAGGGTCCCGATCGTCTCGGATTCGCCGGGATGGAGAGCTATCCGCGAACGGTCCCGGGGCGCTTCGTCTATCCTTTCTGGAAGGGGCGCCGCCGGCCGGCATCGAAGTAGGCGATCCGGCAAGGCACAGCCCTTTTGTTCGACCCGAATCGCTCATTCAGGACGCGATTGGTCCCCAAGCCGACGTGCATCTCGGGATTCCGGACAACAGATTTCAGCCATGTAGGTGCCACGGTCCGACCCGGGGGATTGCGGGCGATGAGCGCCGACTTCCAACCGATCTGGAGCCCGATGGACGTCGTGTACCTGTTTTACGGGCTGGCGTTCGTTCTTCTTGGTCTGTCCATCTTCCTTCTGCCGAAGGAAGGCATCTCGTCGCGGCTTCTTCCCTCCTTGTGGTTGCTCGCGTTGTTCGGGATCACTCACGGACTCAACGAGTGGGTGGTCCTGTCCGGGTCGCTGACCGGCGATCCCGGAGCGATGGGGTCTGTGGACAAGCTGCTGCTCATCGTGTCTTACGCGTTCTTGTTCGAGTTCGGGCGCCGCTTGACGCGAGATTGCGAGTCGTCATGCCGGCCAAGAAAGTGGCTCGCCCGGATGACGTCGCCGTGGCTCTATGGGCTCGTCGCGATCGGTCTGCTCGTCGGGGCCGCCTTGGATCCGATCGCCGGCCTGGCGGCGTCCGCCCGCTACCTCCTCGGGTTCCCGGGTTCCTCGCTCGCCGCTCTCGGCCTCGTCCTGTGCGTTCGGAACGAGGAACCCACCGTCAAGTCCAGACTTCTCGGGCTTCCCTTTCACTCCGCCGCCGCGGCGTTCCTGCTGTACGCCGTCTTCGGGGGCCTGGTCGTGAAGCAGGGAGCTCTGTTCCCCGCCTCCGTGCTGAACGAGACCTCTTTCCTCTCCACGGTCGGGGTCCCCGTTCAGGTGTTTCGCGCGTTCTGCGCCGCGATGATTCTGGTCACCGTGGCCACCGTTCTGCGGGTCTACCACACCGAGGTGAAGCGTCGACTGCGGGTTGCTCTGAAGGATGCACGGTCGTCGTTGGTGGCCATGCGCGAGGCGCAGCGACACCTCCGGCAGTCTGCGATGGTTCTGGAGCACATGCCCGAGGGTGTCGTGATCGCGGATGCGCGGGGGCGGATCGAGTCGGTCAATCCCGCGTTTGAGAAGAGCACAGGCTACAGCCGCTCCGAGCTCGTCGGGAGAACCCCGCGGATGCTCCGATCGCCGCGCCATGACCCGTCGTTCTACCGCGAGATCTGGACCACGCTCCGGGAGAACAGTCGCTGGCAGGGAGAAGTCTGGATCCGGCGCAAGGATGACGAAATTCACCCGGAATGGCTAAGCATCAACGCCCTGCGCGATGCGCAAGGACGGCCGGCGAACTACATCAGCATCTTGTCCGACGTCGAGACTCACCACGAGGTCAAGCAGCGACTGCACCGCCTGGCCTACTACGACGGCTTGACCGACCTTCCCAATCGTCTGCTATTTCGCGATCGTCTCGATCTGAGCCTGGCCCAGGCACGACGTGAGAGGCAACGAGTTGCCGTGATGTTCATCGATCTCGACCGGTTCAAGCACATCAACGACACGCTGGGTCACAAGACGGGTGACCAGATCCTCCAGGCCGTCGCCGAGCGAATCAGGGGAGCGGTCCGCGAAGGTGACACGATCGCGCGCATCGGCGGCGACGAGTTCACCGTCATCCTGCCCGGGCTCGCCGCACCCTCCGCGGCGACCAGCGTGGCCCGGAAAATACTCGAGGCGCTGGAGTCGCCGTTCTTCATCGCGGCGCGCGAACTCCACATCACTGCCAGCATCGGCATCAGCGTGTATCCGGAAGACGGCAAGAGCGGCGCCTCGTTGACCCGGAAGGCCGACATCGCGATGTACCGTGCCAAGGAACTCGGGCGAAATCACTATCGGCTGTACGAGAGGCGGATGAGCGTCGATTTTCAAAAGAGGGTGTTTCTGGAGAATGAGCTGCGCCGGGCGCTCGACCGTGGACAGATGTACCTGGTTTATCAACCCCAGGTCGACCTTCAGACCGGACGAATGGTCGGCGTGGAGGCGCTCGCGCGATGGCAGCATCCGCAGCTCGGACTCGTCCCCCCCGCGACCTTCATCCCCATCGCCGAGGAGACGGATCTGATCGACAGAATCGGGCAGTGGGTCTTGGTCACGGCTTGCGATGAGATCCAGCCGTGGGCGGTCCTGCAGCCGGAGACGCTCCGCGTCGCCGTGAACGTGTCGGCGCGGCAGCTCTATCGCGGCGAGTTCCCCGAGATGGTCGCCGACGCGCTGGAGCGGACCTCGATGCCCCCTGCCGGGCTGGCCCTGGAGTTGACGGAGAGCATCATGGCGGAGCACGTCGCGGCCCACGGAACGGCACTGAAGTCGCTCAGCGACATGGGTGTGCAGATTACGATCGATGACTTCGGCACCGGCTACTCCTCGCTCGGCTATCTGAAACGGTTTTCCGTGGACAAGCTGAAGATCGACCAGTCGTTTGTACACGACATTCCCAAGGACCCCAATGACTGCGCTCTCGCGTCGATGATCATCGCGCTGGCCCACGCTTCCAACATGCGGGTGACGGCCGAGGGCGTCGAGACGACCGACCAGCTCGAGTTCCTACGCGAGCATGGATGTGACGAGATTCAGGGCTTCCTGATCGGCAAGCCGGTGCCGGCCACTGCCCTCACTCGGATGTACGACGGGGCCGGCGGCCCCACGCGCGAGGCTATCAGACGCCACATCTTGCCGGTTCCGGCGCCGTCCAGGTAAGCGACTGGCCGCATCAACAACGATGGAGCCGACCGGGGGGTGTGCGCGTTACCTCCGGGCCACGCCGATCTCGAGCGCGTTGCTCATCGGCCCGTAGCTCTCTTCCAGGCGATCGCGGTACGGCTGGAGCGAAGCGGCAATGCTCTCGGGTAGGCCCTCCTCCCATGGCAGACGGTGGGCGTCTCCTTCCAATGCGGCGATCTCCGCGGCGAGGGTTTGCCTCCAGGTCTCGACGCCGTCTCCCATCGCCGCATCCAGGTCGGACAACTGGTTGCGCAGCACCGGCAGGAACAGCCGGTTCAGGCTCGAGCGCGTGATCTCGGTCCGGTGCGCGCGGAGCTCGTGCTCGGGCGTCCCCTCGAAGGCGGTCTCCAGGACGTAGCCCTCGTCACCGACCAATTGGAACGAAGGACCGTCAGCCGGCGATTTCCCCAACCAACTGTAGTAGGCCAGGGTGTAGATGTAGTCGTATTCGCCGAGACCGATTCCGACGTCGAGAAGCTTCTCGTTGCGACGCGCGAGAAAGTCCGCGGATTGGTGCATCAGACGAAGGCCGGCCATGGTCTTGCGGAGCCCTCCGACGTCGTCCCCGGAGAGGAGGACCAACGATTGTTCCACTTCCGCACGCTCCGTCGCGATTCCCTCTCGCGCGGTCAGAAAGGCCTCGACGCGGTCGGGCGGGATCGTACCCGTGGGGTCGGGGCGGAATTCGGATATCGGGCCGAACCGCTCGACGACGGAGGCCAGGGTTCCGTCGGCCCGCTCGAACTCCTGCACCGCGTCCCGGAAGAGCAATACGCTACCGACGATCAGCCCCACCACGATGACAACGAGCGTGCCGCAACCGACTCCCCCGACGATCAACCATTGGCGGACTCGCCGGGACCGGCGGGTCTGCTCTCGCGAGTTCGTGTCCGTCATCTTTTACCACCTCCCGCGATCTTCGAATACGGGCCCACGACTGTAGGTACGTCGGGTCACGCCGTAGGATTTCAGTGATGTCAGGCGTAAACGGACCCACAAAGTCGGCTACCCCTACGGTCGTTGGCGGCTGCGTAGGGACCCCCATACCCGTGGGAAGCACGATCGAGGGAGATGCGAGTGGACGGACCGGGCTACTGCACGACGACGCGCAGATTGTCCGGCGCCGGCGGCGGTGAAGGCGGCGGCGGCGGCTCTCCCGAATCGCGCGGACCGTAGTGCGGAATCGGCTGGCCGAGCTCGTACGCTCCGAGATCCGGCGCACTCCCCGAGAAGCCGTCGTTGACGTTCGGGAGCACCACACCCTGGTCGATCGCCGCCGACCCGGATCGCAGGGACAGATCGGGCTTGGCATACTCGGGAAAGGGATCCTCGGGATAGCTCACACCCGAGGTGAATGCGCTCATGTCGAGCTCGATCGCGTTCTGCTCGGTCGTGCTCGTCCGCATCTGCTCGAGGCTGGAGAACTGCTGGCCGATGATGTTTCCCCGAAACTCCCCGGTCCCGATCGAGCCGTAGCCGTCATAGTCGAAGTGACAGGTCGGGCCGGCCGCGTACAACACGGCCACCGCCCCCGTACCGCGGCACTCGCTGGATCCCGCAGCACCACCGATAAAGATGTTGTTTCTGAACCACGCGTCGGAGAACGTGTCGCTCGTGTAGACGGCGTGGGCGTCACCGCACTTCACACTGGTGTTGTGGAGCGCGACGTCGCCGACGCTCCCGCGGTGAAGCTTGAAGGCGACCAGCGTCAGGTTGAAGATCACGTTGCGGATGAAGTAGGTCGGTCCGCCCAGACCCGGTTGCGAGCTGAGGGCAACGTTCGCGTTGGTGATGCGGTTGCGCATGATCCGACAGTTGCCCATGCAGAAATCGGCCTCGATGCCGTCGTCGGCGCCGACCTCGATGTCGTTGTTGTAAACATCGATCGACACCTGGTTGTTGGCGCCACCGTCCTCCATGAACGAGATCGCGTCGCGGAACCCGCGGACGCGGTTGTAGGCGATGACGTTACCGGGCCCGGTGATCTGGATCCCCTCACCGGTGTTGTTGCCGGACGTCCCGACGGTGGAGGGATCCCACCCGGTGGACCCGATCACGACGTTGTCGGCGATGTAGACGTTGGTCGCTCCCTGGGGGCCGATCGACACGATCCCGTGCTGCGGGGTGTTGACCGTGCACCCGCGCACCACGATCCCCGTGGCGTTGTTGAACTTGATCATCCCGTTGACGGTCACGTCCTCGAGGTGGAGGTACGAGCGCCCGTCCATCCGGACGTCGCCGTTGAACACGGCGGTGCCGGGTGTAGCCGCGCGGATCACGATCGGCTCGGATTGCGTTCCGCTGATGTTGAAGCTCGTGCCGCCGTAGTCGCCGGAGGCGAGCTCGATGATGTCGCCCGGGACGGCCGAGCCGACCACCGAGGACAGCGTCGACGGATCCGCGGAGCGAACGCGCGGGTTCGGCGGATCGCCGGGAACGGCGCGGGTCCGCGCCGACACCGTCCGGGTCTCGGATCCGCC
>JBFJTV010000214.1:0-5515 GCA_041625075.1 Candidatus Polarisedimenticolaceae bacterium
CACGACCAGTCGTAGACCCCCCGCTCGAGTTCGACACGCGACCACTCCGCGACCAGGCGAACAAAGAACGGGCGTTGGGCCTCGATGACCCTCGGGGGGGAATCCACGAGATCCATCATCAGACCTATGGCCGGCCCCGAGCGAACCAGCTCGTCGGCGCCGTCGGACCCCACATCCGCCCCCGCTCCCGGGGTCGCCAGGGTGTGGAGCACGGCTAACGTCAGCAAGAGCGTCGCGGTTTTTTTCACGGTGTCTTCAGGGAGAGATCGTATCGCCTCGGCATGAACCCACATTCTAACCAACCCCCGGTACAACATGCACTCGCCTTGTCTCTTGGGCGAGTTGACACCGCCGGGGTGATGCGCTCGAATGCCTGCGCCGGCCCGCACCGAGAACCATGTCGAATCCCGGAATCATCACGCTGACCACCGACTTCGGAACGGCGGACACCTTCGTCGGCCAGATGAAGGGCGTCATCCTCGAAATCCACCCGGGGGCTCAGATCGTCGATTTGACCCACGAGGTCCCGGCGCACGACATCGTGGCCGGCGCCGTGGCCCTTCGTGCCGGGTATGCAGCGTTTCCTCGGGGAACGGTCCACGTCGCGGTGGTCGATCCGGGAGTCGGGACGACGCGGCGGGGCATCGTCGTCCGCACCGCGCGGCACACGTTCGTCGCCCCCGACAACGGTTTGCTGTCGAAGATCCTCGAGGAGGTGGTGGTGGAAAGCGCGCACGTTCTCAAGAGCGAGCGCCATCGTCGCGCGGAAGTCTCCGCGACCTTCGAGGGCCGCGACGTCTTTGCCCCTGCCGCCGCGTGGCTCCTGCGCGGGATCGTGCCCGACGAGCTCGGCCCCCCCGCGGGGGATCTCGTCCGATTGCCGCCGTCAGGACCGCCGCTCGAGCCGGGGCGACCGACCCCGGTGCGGGTCCTGATGGTCGATCGGTTCGGCAACGTGACACTGGCGGTGGCGCGGAACGCGATCGATACCAGCCAGCCGTTGCGCGTCGAGACGAAGGGGGAGACCATCACGACCGTGCTGTACACTTACGGCGACTCGCGCGACGACTGCCCGTTTCTGTTGTTCAATTCCGCCGGTTATCTCGAGATCGCCGTGCGCGAGGGGCGGGCCGCCGATCGCCTCGGTCTTCTGGCCGGGGACGAGGTGCTCGTGACGGCCGGGCCGGCCGGCCCGGCGGGAGAACGCGGATGAACCGTGACGACGTCTACCTCGCGGGCGCGGTCCGGACACCGATCGGTAAGTTCGGCGGCGCGCTGTCCTCGGTGACCGCGGTCGATCTCGGCGTCGCGGCCTCGAACGCCGCCCTCGCGCGCGCCGGCGTGCGCCCCGAGCAGGTCGATCAGGCCATCATCGGGCACGCACGGCAGGCGGGGTGCGGGCCGAACCCGGCGCGGCAGATCGCGGTCGCCGCGGGTCTGCCGGTCGAGCGCCCCGCCTTCACGATCAACCAGGCGTGTCTTTCCGGGATGCAGGCGATCCTCGACGGCGCCCGCGCGATCCGTCTGGGCGAGGCCGAGGTCGTTCTGGCCGGCGGCACCGAGTCGATGAGCCGCGTGCCCTACCTCCTGTGGGGGCGGTGGGGCTATCGCATGGGGAATCAGACGATCGTCGACGGGATGTACCGCGACGGCTTCTTCGACCCGATCAGCGAGAAGGTCATGGGAGAGACGGCCGAGACGCTCGCCCGGCAGTACGAGATCTCCCGCAAGGAGCAGGACGCCTACGCCGCGGGGTCGCAGCAACGATGCGAGCGCGCTCGACGCGAGAACCGCTTTCGTGACGAGATCGTCCCCGTCGAGGTGAAATCGCGCCGGGGCACGACGGTGGTCGAAACCGACGAGCATCCTCGCGACGGTGTCACCGCGGCTTCGATCGCCAAGCTCCCGCCCGTCTTTGCCGACGATGGGACCGTCACGGCCGGGAGCAGCAGCGGCATCACCGACGGCGCCGCCGCGATCGTGGTGCTCTCGGGCCGCGCGGTCGAGAGGCTCGGGGTGCGGCCGATGGCGCGAATCGTCGGCTATCGCGTCGACGGCGTGGACCCCGCGATCATGGGGATCGGCCCCGTGCCCGCCGTGACGAACCTCCTCAGCGCGACGGGGATGGCGCTCGATGACATCGACCTCGTCGAGCTCAACGAGGCTTTTGCCGCGCAGGTTCTCGCGGTGGACCGCGAGCTCGAGTTCGATCGCGACAAGCTCAACGTCAACGGTGGAGCCATCGCGCTCGGCCATCCCATCGGATGCTCGGGGGCACGCATCGTCGTCACTCTTGTTCACGAGATGTCGCGGCGCGAGAGCCGATGGGGTCTAGCGACGTTGTGCGTCTCCGGAGGTCTGGGTGGCGCGTTGATCGTCGAGCGTCCCGCGCAGACGAAACACTGAACGAAAGGACCAAGACGATGTCGGATGCGGTTGTTGTCAAAAAAGAGGGCCCGGTCGTGCGCATGACCCTGCGCCGACCCCCGCTGAACATTTTGACCACGGAGATGATGCGCGCGATCACCGCGACGCTCGATTCGGTGGCACGAGACGAGGACGTTCGGCTCGTCCGTCTGGACGCCGAGGGCAAGGTGTTCTCCGCGGGAGCCGACGTCGTGGAGCACACCGGGGACGCGCTCGAGCCGATGATGAAAGCACTCGACGAGCTGTTCTCGGCGTTCTCCAGGACGAACGTGCCGACGCTTGCGGTCGTTCACGGCGCCGCCCTCGGTGGAGGCTGCGAGCTCGCGCTGGGAACCGATCTCTGTCTCGCCTCGGAACGGGCGTCGTTCGGGTTGCCGGAGATCCGTCTGGGTGTGTTCGCGCCACCTGCCTCGGTGCTGCTGCCGCGCATCGTCGGCGAGCGGCGCGCCCTGGGCCTGTTGCTCTCGGGAGAGACGATTCCCGCCCGCGACGCCGAGCGCATGGGTGTGGTCAACCAGGTCTTCCCCGCGGAGAGCTTCGCAGCCGACGCGGATGACTGGATCACGCGCTTGCTCGAGCTCTCCGGGGCGGCCCAGCGTCACGCAAAGCGCGCGGTTCTCGCCGCGCGCGGCAAGCGTTTCGAGGAGGCGCACCACGATCTGATCCGGTTGTATCTCGAAGAGCTGATGCAAACCAAGGACGCCAACGAGGGTCTCCAGGCGTTTCTCGAGAAGCGCACGCCGGCATGGACACATCGCTGAGACCCGCTGACCGCCGACGGAGGAAACGCCATGGGCCTCGGAGCCTCATACACCGCGCTCGATTTTGCTGATGTCGACAGCCTGCTCTCGGACGAGGAGCGTCTCGTCCGCGACACGGTCCGCGAGTTCGTCACCCACGAGGTGCTCCCGATCATCGAGAAGCACTTCCGAGACGGGACGTTTCCGAGCGAGCTCGTTCCGAAGCTCGCCGACCTCGGGATGCTCGGATCGAATCTCGAGGGCTACGGGCTGCCGGGTCTGGGGAACGTCGCCTACGGGCTGATGAACCAGGAGCTCGAGCGGGGCGACTCGGGGTTGAGATCGTTTGCCTCGGTCACGGGCTCTCTCGTGATGTTCCCGATCCTCACTTGGGGAAGCGGCGAGCACAAGGAGCGGTGGATCCCCGCCCTCGCCGCCGGCGAGGCGATCGGGTGCTTCGGCCTCACCGAGCCCGACCACGGGTCGGACCCCGGCGCCATGGAGACCCGCGCCGTCCGCAAGGGGGCCGGGTGGATCCTCAACGGCTCGAAGGCATGGATCACCAACGGCTCGATCGCCGACGTCGCGGTGGTGTGGGCCAAGACCGAAGACGGCATCCGCGGTTTTCTCGTCGAAAAAGGCACGCCCGGCTATTCCACCCGGGATTACGAGACCAAGTTTTCGTTACGCGCGTCGGTGACCTCGGAGCTGATCTTCCAGGACGTCGAGCTCTCCGAATCCGCGAGGCTGCCCGAGGCGGACGGCCTCAAGGCGCCACTGATGTGTCTTTCGCAGGCGCGGTACGGGATCGCGTGGGGCACGATCGGGATGGCGATGGCGGTCTTTGACGAGGCGCTGCAGTACGGCCTCGCGCGGACGCAGTTCGGCCGCCCGATCGCATCGTTCCAGCTCCAGCAACGCAAGCTCGCCTGGATGGCCACCGAGATCACCAAGAGCCAGCTCTTGAACCTTCAGGTGGGCAGGCTCAAGGATCAGGGCAAGGCGACCTTCCGACACATCTCGATGGCGAAGATGAACGGCTGTCGCGTGGCCCGGGAGTGCGTGCGGCTCGCGCGAGAGATGCTCGGCGCCAACGGGATCTCGGACGAGTACCAGACCGGCAGGCACTTTTGCAACATCGAATCGGTCTACACGTACGAGGGAACCGACGACATCCACACGTTGATCATCGGGGAGAGTGTCACCGGGATCCCGGCGTACTCCTGATTCCATTCCTCGCGTCTGACACCATTTCTCTAGGTGTTCGTGCTCCGGACCGAGACGATGTAGTTCCGCTGGATCAGAGTGAGCTTGTTCTCGCCGAGCAGCGCGATGAACCTCGGAGCCGAGTTCACGAAGTCGAGCACCCGCGAGCGCTCGGGCGGCATGATCACGTGGAACGTTCCGAGCAGGCTCAACCCGCCAGTCAGCGATAGCCTGACCGGGACCTCGTGTCCGGCCTGGAGGTCCAGCAGCTCGATCTCGCGTTGCGGCTCGAGGAGCTCGACCGTGACCACCCCGGACTTGTTCAACAGAAAGGGGTCGTCTCCGCTCGATACCGGCACGAATTCTTCCGTCGCGTCGTTGAGACGGTCCTGGAGCGACTGGGCGTGCCCGGCGGGTCCGGCCTTCGAGGCGTAGATCACGCACTCGAGGACCCGGCCGTCGTCGAGAAGCACCCGCGTCGGGACCTTCCGCGTCGGGACCTGGAATTGCTTCATTTCGTGGGTTCTCCGCGCTTTCCGGACGCCGTCATGCTATCACGCCGCGGTTCTTGCCCCGCCCGCTCCAGGGCCTAGATTTTCCTTGGGAGATTCGATCGAACATGGCGTTGGTTGGAACACTTTCCACCATGCCGCTTCCGGACCTGTTGCAATGGCTCGGGGGCGGCGGGAAGACGGGCAAGCTGCGCGTCGAACGGAACAAGATCATCAAGCGGATCCTGTTCCAGGACGGCCGTGTCGTGGCCTGCTCGTCCAACGAGCCCCGCGAGCTGATCGGTCACTTCCTCGTGTCGCGCGGCAAGATCACCGAGGACACGCTGCGCGAGGCGCTCACCCTCAAGGAAAACCGCGACGAGCAGCTCGGCGAAATCCTCATCGATCTCAAAGCGATCGAGCGTCCCGAGCTGACGCGCAGCCTCACGGCCCAGGCGGAAGAGAGCATCTTCAGCCTGTTCGACTGGAAGGAGGCGGTCTTCCGTTTCGAGGACGAAGAAATCGATCCGTCCGCGATCGCCTTCCCGATCGAGCTTCGCGTCGAGGACGTCCTGCTGCGGGGCATGCAACGTCTCGACGAGGCCCAACGCATCCGGACGGTGTTCGACGATCCCGGGATCGTGTTGCGCC
>JBFJTV010000215.1:0-5507 GCA_041625075.1 Candidatus Polarisedimenticolaceae bacterium
CGTCGAGATCAACCCCGAGCGCACCCCGTTGAGCGCGCTCGCCGACGAGCATCTCCAGGGACCCGCGGGGGAGATCCTGCCGACGCTGGCCCGAACCGTGGAGGCATCGGCGTGAGCGGGGGCGACAAGATCCTGTACGTCGATGCGACCGCCGGCGCCGCCGGTGACATGATCCTCGGCGCTCTGGTCGATCTCGGCGTCCCGCTGGCCCACCTACGGCGAATGCTTGCGACGCTGCCGCTCGACGGCTGGCGTATCGCGTCGCGCAAGGTCGTCCGCGCCGGGGTGACCGCGCGGAAGGTCGATGTCCGCGTTCCACGCAAGGAGCCCGCGAGACGGTGGCGTGAGATCCGGCGCGTGATCCGCGGCGGGAAGCTGCCGGGCGAGATCTCCGACCGCGCGCTAGCCATCTTCCGGCGGTTGATGGAGGCCGAGTCCGAGGTCCACGGCCACCCGTTCGAGAAGACCCATCTGCACGAGGCCGGCGCCACGGATGCGATCATCGACGTCGTCGGGGTCTGTGTCGGGATCGCGTGGCTGCAGGCGGACCGCGTCGTGGTCTCGACCATGACCACGGGTTTCGGAACCGTGGAGTGCCAGCACGGTGTCTATCCCGTCCCGGCCCCCGCGACGGCGTTGCTGGTGCGAGGTCATCCGGTGGCCGGGGGCGATCTCGAGATGGAGCGATTGACCCCCACCGGTGCCGCGATCCTGACCACCCTGGCGGACGACTGGGGTCCCCTTCCGCCGATGCAGCCGAGCGCCGTCGGCTACGGGGCGGGAAACCGCGAGTTGGAGGGGCATCCGAACCTGTTGAGGTTGACCGTGGGCGAATCTCTGCCCGGGGCGCGTGGGGTCGGCTCGCCGGACGCCGACTCGATGGTAGTCGAGTTCACCGTCGATGACGCCACACCCCAGGTCCTCGGGTACGCAACCGAGAGGTTGTTCGAGGCCGGGGCGCTCGAGGTCTACACCACCCCGGTTCTCATGAAGAAGGGTCGCGCCGGACACCAGGTGACGGTCCTCGTCCGTCCCGAAGGTCTGGGTGCGGTCGCCGAGACCGCTTTTCGCGAGACGACGACGCTGGGTCTTCGTTATCGTACCGAGGGCCGGATCGAGCTGAGGCGCGCGCACGTGCGGGTGCGAACTCGCTTCGGAGTCGTGCCGGTCAAGACCGGGCACCTCGGTGATGCGGAGGTGCAGGCCTGGCCGGAGTACGAGGACTGCGCCGCCCTCGCCCGGCGACACGGGGTTGCGCTCAAGGAAGTTCAACTCGCCGCGCTCGAGGCCTTTCGCAAACGAAAGACCGGACGACGTTCCTGATGCAGAGGTTCTTAGGAGAGACCATGGAAGACAAACAGATTTCGATCGACGACTTCATGACGGTGGACTTGCGCGTGGCTCGGGTCGTCGAGGCCGAGCGAATCGAGGGGACCGACAAGCTGCTCAAGATGCAGGTGGATCTCGGGTCGGAGCAACGGCAGCTCGTCGCCGGCATCGCGCAGGCCTACGCCGCCGAGGATCTTGTCGGAAAGAAGATCGTGGTCGTCGTGAACCTCAAGCCCGCGCGCGTGCGCGGCGTCGAGAGCCAGGGGATGCTGCTGGCGGCCGATGCGGGGGGGCGACCCATCGTGGCGACGTTCGAGGAGGACGTCCCCCTGGGCACCCGCGTCCGCTAATTCCCATATGGGGACATGCCTTTAACGCCGACAAAGGCATGTCCCCGAATGCGGGTTTGGGGACAGACCTCCTCAGGCTTTAGGGTCTTTGTGGATGTAGCGGATGTTGGTCTTGCGGATGAACAGGTTGGGACCACCGTCGCGGTTGATCTTGATCATGTCGCGGTCGTAGTACTCGATCACGCCGCGGATCTTCTCGCCGTCGAGTAGCGCGACGACCATCGGTGTGCGCGCTTCCTTGTTCTTGTTGAGGTAGTTGGCCTCCGCGCCGGTCGATTCCGGCGGTGGGGTTCTCCCGCGCGAGCCCGAACGCCCGCCGCCGTTGCCGCGGCCACCCCGGTCGGATCCCCGACCGCGGGAGCCACCGGATCCACCGCCCTTGCTTCCGCCGCGTCTCATCGCACCCATTATAAGGCCGAAGCCGCCGGTGACTCGCGATTGTCTGCAGCCTGTAACGCGGTGGCCGCGGCCGCGACGACGATGTCGTCGGCCGAGCAGCCGCGCGAGAGATCGTTGGCCGGGCGGTTCAACCCCTGCAGGAACGGACCGATCGCCCGGGCCCGGCCGAGACGCTCGACCAGCTTGTAGGCGATGTTCCCCGCGTCGAGGTTCGGGAAAATCAGGACGTTGGCGCCGCCGCCCAGCGGCGATCCGGGCGCTTTGGATGCCGCGATGCGCGGGATCACGGCGGTGTCGAGCTGGATCTCACCGTCGAACGGGAAGTCGGGCTTTCTCGCGGCGAGCAGCTCGGTGGCCCTCTGGACCTTGTCGACGGCCTCGTGGCTGGCGCTCCCGCGGGTCGAGAACGACAGCAACGCGACCTTCGGGGCATTGCCGGTCAATGCCCGAAACGTCTGGGCGGTTCGCCAGGCGATGTCCGCGAGCTCGTCCGCGGTCGGGTACGCGACGAGCGCGCCGTCTGCGAAGGCCAGGACCCGTTCGCCCGTCTCGGTCGGCTCGCGCAGCCCGATGAGAAAGGTCGATGAGACCACCTCGGCGTCGGGAACGGGGCGGATCACGCGCAGGGCGGCCCGGATGACGTCCGCCGTCGTATGGGTCGACCCGGCGACCGAGCCGTCGGCCTCCCCTGCCCTGACGAGCGCCGCAGCGAGGTACAGCGGGTCGTCGAGCAGCGACGCGAGCTCGGCGGCGCTCTTCTCCTTGCCGCGAAACGCCTCGGTGATGGCCTCGAGCGCGCGCCCGCGTGTCGCGGGATCCGCCGTGCCCGCGATCTCGATGCCGTCGATCTCGGCGCCCGCGCGTTCGGCCCAGGATCGCACGAGGTCCGGCTCGCCGACGAGCACCGGAGTGACGATCTTCTCCTTGGCAAGACGGGAGGCCGCGTGCAGCACTCTCGGGTCGGTGGACTCCGGAAAGACGATCCTCGCTGCCGGGTCGGGACGTCTCCCCAGGATGACTCTCAGCGCGTCCATCGCGTCATGCTAGCAGAGCGAACCGACCCCAAGGTGTCCCAGGCCATGAGTCCCAGCGCCGGAACGTACTGGAACAACCGCACCGTCATCGAGACCTCGCCCTCACCGCCGAGGTAGGAGAGCGGGACGAGCGCGGCGAACAAGAGCCACCCTCGCGAGAGATAAAGCGCGGCCAACGGTAACACCCACAAGACGTACCACGGGTGCATCGTCGGCAACAGGAGCAACACGCCGGCCAGCACGAGGTAGCACTCGCGCGTGACGTCGAGTCCCTGGCGAAAGGCGAGGCTCAGGATCCACGCGAAGGCGGCCAGCGCCATGACGGCGCGGGCCAGATGCTGCGGCCAGACATGGCGGTAGAGCCAGTCCCACGGCAGCGCGCGCTCCCCGAGGCGGTCCTTGAGCGTCGCCAGCGCGTCCTTGAGGACCGGCGTGGGGTCGAGCGCGTCGATCGCCGCAAAGACGAAGTGGAACGCGAACGCGTTGCGCTCCCAGCGCTCGGCGTAGTCGAACAGACCGGCGCCAATCGCCGGCCCCGTCAGGGCGTACGGAAGCGCGAGCGCCACGATTACGGCCGCGAACACGGCGATCTCGCGGACACGCCAGCGCCGGACGAATGCCGGGAGGAGGACGATCGGGACGAGCTTGGCCTGGATCGCTCCGGCAACGGCCGCCGCCGACCGCGCGGCCTGCTTGCCGATCATGGTGACCAGACCCACGAGGACGAGCAGCACGGCAAGGGGCTCGTAGTGCCCGCTCGCGGCCGTCTCCATGACGGCCAGCGGGTTCCAGGCGTAGAGAACCACCCGGTCGCGCGGGAATCCGAGCCGGCGAAGCAAGGCGGCCAGGACGAGAACGACACCGAAATCGAGGAGTCCGACGGCCAGCCGGATCGTCACCGGCCCGGCGCCGAGCGCCGCGAGCGCGGCAAAGAACATCTGCGCCAGCGGTGGATAGATCGTTCGCACCTCGGGATGGTTGATGCGCGACCAGTTCTCGTCCCGAAGCGGCTCGAGCGCCGGGTCCGCCGGTGCGTCAAGGTAGGGGTGGGTCCCGTGGATCTGGACGCGACCGTCCCACATGTAGCGGTAAACGTCGTCGGACAGCGCGGGCTCGCCAAGGGCGGCCACCACCCGGAACAGCAACGCCGCCCCGATCGCGAGCCGGTAAACACCCTTTCCTGCCGATCGGACGACGGTCCAGCCGGCGACCATGAAGGCGACGAGCGCTCCGTGAAAGACGAGAAAGACCGGGATGTCGGCGGTGAGATCGCCCCGGGCGGCAAGGGCCGCGTAGGAAATTGCCGAAATCCCCGCCAGCGCGAGAATGCCGAGCCGCCGGCGGCGGTTATCCCTTTTCGGAGGGGTGCTACGATGCTCGGCCGGCGTCACTGCCGGGCAGGTTAGCACGCGCTGGGAGGCGGCACGTGCGGGAGCCACGATGACCATGATCCCCTTTGAACCCGTGGTTCGCTGGGCGATCCTCACGACCTATTTTCTGACGCTTCTGATCCTCTCGGGGTACGGGGCCCACCGGTGGTATCTGCTGTACCTCTACCGCCGGCATCGCCGGTGCGCCGAGCGACCGCGATCGCGCTATGACGCCCCGCCCGTCCTGACCGTGCAGCTTCCCGTCTACAACGAGCGATACGTCGTCGAGCGCCTGATCGACGCGGTCTGCGCGCTCGACTATCCGCGGGAGCGGCTCGAGATCCAGGTCCTCGACGATTCGACCGACGACACGAGCCGGGTTGCCCGGCGCAAGGTCGACGCGATGAGCGCCGCCGGGTTCGACATCGTCTACCTCCACCGGACCTCCCGCGCGGGGTTCAAGGCCGGCGCGCTCGACGCCGGCCTCGCGCGGGCGCGCGGCGAGCTCGTCGCGATCTTCGACGCGGACTTCCTGCCGCAACCGGATTTCGCGCGCCGCCTGGTCGATCACTTCACGGACCCCGGGGTCGGCATGGTTCAGGCGCGGTGGGGCCACCTCAACCGCGCGCATTCCGCCCTGACCCAGGTGCAGTCGATGTTCCTCGATGGCCACTTCGTGATCGAGCACACCGCCCGGAATCGTTCGGGGAGGTTCTTCAACTTCAACGGAACAGCCGGGATCTGGCGGCGGAGCTGTATCGAGGACGCCGGAGGATGGCAGCACGACACGCTGACCGAGGATCTCGACCTGTCGTACCGCGCGCAGATGCGCGGTTGGCGGTTCGTGTTCGTGCCGGACGAGATCGCCCCGGCCGAGCTCCCGGTCGAGATGGGCGCGTTCAAATCGCAGCAGCACCGCTGGGCCAAGGGCTCGATCCAGACCGGGCTGAAGCTGCTCCCGCGGATCTGGCGCAGCGGGCTGCCGCTCAAGGTGAAGACCGAGGCCACGTTCCACTTGAGCGCCA
>JBFJTV010000216.1:0-5466 GCA_041625075.1 Candidatus Polarisedimenticolaceae bacterium
GAGCGCGGTCGCCGCGTGGATGTGGAGCACGACGGCAACGAGCAGGACGATCCGCGCGATCCAGAGTGCCCCCGAGTGCGGTAGCGCCGGATAACCCACCTCGCGCAGCCACTCGGCGTAGGTGTTGAAGCTCTCCTGACCCAGATAGAGCTTGAGGTTGCCCGCCATATGCACCAGCACGAACCCGAACAGCATGATGCCGGTAATGGCCATGACCGCCTTCTTTCCCACCGACGAGCGGTAGAGCTTGAACCACCACGACATGTTGTTGTTCAGACCTCTGCGACTTCGAGCTTGGTAAAGAGGATTGTGGGCTCGCCCAGTGTCTGCCCTGCCGGAATCTCGTCGCGGATTCCGTCCCAGGGCAGATCTGCCTCGACCGCCAGCATACGGGCGCACTTCTCCGCAGAAAACGGGAGAAAGGGGGCCATCAAGGTCGCGAGGGCCTTGACGGTCTGCAGCGCCACGTTGATCGTCGTCCCGCACCCGGCCAAGTCTTCCTTGCGTTGCTGCCACGGCTTCTTGATGTCGAGGTAGCCGTTCGCGGCGCGGGCCAGGGCCATGATCTCTGCCTGCGCCGCCTTGAAGCGCAGCCCCTCGAGGAGCTCGGTAACTTTTCTCGCGTACGTCTCGAGCGCCGCGAGGTGATCCAGATCCGCCCGTCCGCGCTCGCCAACGTCCGGGACCTTGCCATCAAAATAACGATGCGCGAAGGTCACCGAACGGTTGATGAAGTTCCCCAGCGCATTGACGAGCTCGCCGTTGTTTCTGGCGATGAAGTCATCCATGTCGAACGCGGTGCGGTTCGACTCGGGGGCGATCGCGGTCAGGTAGTAGCGCAGTGGATCGGGATCGAAGCTCTCGAGATATTCCTCGATCCAGATGGCCGCTCCGCGGCTCTTGCTGATCTTCTGCTCCTCCTGTCCCGGGAACTTGATGTTGAGAAACGAGTTCGCCACCACCTGCCACGGAACCTGGTAAGACCCCTCGGCCATCAGCATCGCGGGCCAGATCAACGCGTGAAAAATAGTGTTGTCCTCCCCGATGAAGTGCACGATCCGGGACTCCGGATCCTTCCACCACTGTTCGAAGTCCTGCCAGTCGCCGCCCTGCGCCTCGCAAAGCTTCGCCGTGAACGACACGTAACCGATCGGCGCGTCGAACCAGACGTACAGGACCTTGCCCTCGGCGTCCGGATCGTCGAGCGGAACCGGAACACCCCACTCGAGATCGCGGGTCATGGCGCGCTCCGGCAGCCCATCGCGAATCTGCCCGAGCGTAAAGTTCAGGACGGTCTCGCGCCAGGGCGTCGAGCCGTCGGTGGGCTTTCGCTTGGACTCGAGCCACTTCCGCAGCGGCTCCTCGAACTGATCGAGCTTGAGATACCAGTGAATCGTCTCCCGCGGGACCGGCGTGCTGTCGGTGATCGTGGACACCGGGTCGATCAGCTCCAGCGGGTCGATACCCTTGCCGCACGATTCGCACTGGTCGCCATACGCTTCCGGGTACTTGCAGGGCGAACCGTCGGCCTTCGTGTGATAGCACGTGCCCTTGACGAAGCGATCGGGCAGGAACCGCTCGGCCTCGACGTCGTAGAGCTGGCGGGTTGACCGTTTGGTGAAAAAACCCTTCTCGTGAATCTTCAGGAACATCTCCTGACTGATGCGCTCGTGGATTTCGACGAATCCGGGCTGATGGGTGCCCCCGTAGATGTCGAAACGGATGCCGAGCCCGTTAAAGTCCTCGAGTTGCCGGGCGTTGTAGAAGGCAGTCAGTTCCTCGACCGTCTTGCCTTCCCTTGTTGCCGAGATCAAGGACGCGACACCGTTGTCGTCGCTTCCACAGACGTAACGCACGGCATCGCCCCGGGCGCGCAGATAGCGCACGAAGGTGTCGGCGGGGAGGTAGGCTCCGGCGATGTGACCGACGTGGAGACGCCCGTTGGAATACGGCAACGCGGAGGTCACCAGAAAGCGTCTCTTGTTCACGGGTTCACCTTCGCTTCGGAATCGTGGATTCTAACTCCGATGCCGGGATACCGCGAAGCGGGCTTCGCGAAGCTGCCCCCGCCCGTAAACGGGACTGCGCGCACGCCCCACCGCACTCTGCGTAAATGGCTGATTCTAATGCTGTTCTCCTTTTTCGGGGACCCGGCCCGCCCCTTGCGATCATGCTTGTGCCACAAGCGCGGGAGGGCCGCGGGGCGGTCTCCCGGGAGGTGAGAGATGGAGGCGTTCATCTTCTTGATGCTGGCGATGGTGGTGGTGCTGCCGGTCGCGGCGATCATCCTCGCCGCCGTCCTGTTCACGCGAACCAAGACCCTCTCGCAACGCGCCGACGTGATCTCCCGAGGGCTGGCGGCGGTGAGAAGACAACTCGACGAGCTCGAGACGAGAGTGGCCGGCGGCGTCGAGAGGGTGGAGCCCACAGGGGAGCCCGCCGGGGCGCCTCCCCTCACGTCTCCGAAGGAGGAAATGCCCGTCCCGGCGGAGTTCGATCTGGAGAGCGTCGAGCCGCCGCTCGAGTCCCCCAAGCCGCCTCCCACGCCGGCGCCCGAGCGCCGACCGCCGATCGCGGAGCCCGCGACACCGGCAACGCCCGCACGCCGGACACCGTCGGGTCACGGCATCGAGCGCCAGTTCGGCACGCGAATCGCCGTCTGGCTCGGCGCGCTCGCGCTCGCGCTTGCCGGGGGCTTTCTGGTCAAGTACTCGGTCGAGCAGGGATGGATCGGCCCCGCCACCCGCGTCGTTCTCGGTTTGGTCTTCGGCGTGAGCCTCCTGGGCGTCGGAGAGTGGATCGCCAGACGCTACGCGAACCTTGCCCAGGGGCTCGATGCCGCCGGCATTGCGGTGCTGTACGCGGTGCTGCTCGCCGGGGTGAGGCTGTACGACCTCTATTCGCCGCTCGTGGCCTTCGGCGGAATGGTGTTGACGACGGTGACGGCGGTCGTGCTGTCCCTGCGACGGGGACAGCTCGTCGCCATCCTCGGTCTTCTCGGCGGTTTTCTCACACCGATTCTGATCGGCTCGGCGGAACCCAGACCCTGGCTTCTCCTGATCTACCTCGTACTGCTCCAGAGCGGTCTGCTTTTCGTCAGCCGGAAGATGAGATGGTGGCCCGTTGCCGGTCTGACACTCCTCGGTGCGATGGGTTGGGCCCTGCTGTGGATGACGGACCTCGTCAACATCGGCGGGGACACGCACCACATCGGTCTTCTTCTGTTGACCGCGATCGCGTCGTTTGTCGTGGTCGGGCTGAGATCCGGCGACGACGACGAGCAGGGCAAGCAGCCCTCCATCCTGGTCTGGGGTGGTGTCGGTCTGGGTGTTCTGTTGCTCGCGGGCCTCGTCGGTGTCGGCGAGTTCGGCCTGATCGAGTGGACGTTCCTCGGCATCGTCGGTGCCGGTTGTGTCGTCCTGGGACGCCTCGACCCGCAGTACGAGGCGCTCGCGTGGATCGCGTCGCTCTGCGGTGCCGGGCTCCTGTTACTGTGGGGTATCGATCTCGACATGGCCGCGGCAGTCTCCGCAGTGTTCGTGATCTTCGGTGTCGACCTCGTCTCGCACCAGCAGGTGTTGTTGTGGCGGGTCGCGCTGGTCCTGGGGACGTTGTTTGTCGGCGGGTCGTACGTCGCAATGTGGCGCAGCGTCCGTCCCGTCCGGTGGGCGGCGCTGGCCTCGGTCTCGGGCATCGCCTACCTGCTCGCCTCCTACTTCGCACTCCGGGACTTCACGTTTCCGATTCCGTGGGGCGTCCAGGCCCTGGTGCTGGCCGCTGTCTTCGTCGGTCTCGCGGTCCCGGTCGCGCGGCGGCGCGAGAACCTTCTCGAAGGTTCCACCGTTCTCGCCGCACTGGCGGTCGTGGTCACAGCGCTCGTCAGTCTGGCGGTCCCGATGGAGCTCGAGCGCGCCTGGATCGCCGTGGCGTGGGCGATCGAGATCCCGGCCCTCGCTTGGATCGCGTCGCGTCTTCGGGTTCCCGAGCTCTCGAAGCTCGCGTGGTTGCTGGGCGGCCTGGTGGCGGTGCGGTTGTTGCTGAACCCCGCCGTCTTCATCTACCCGATCGGTGACGGCGTCGTGATCAACTGGTTGCTATACGGCTATGGCATTTCCATCGTCGCCTTTGTTCTCGGCGCCATGCTGTTCCGCAGGATGGAGCAGACCCGGCTCGCGGACGGTCTCGAGCTCGGCGCAATCGCGCTGGGGTTCGCGTACATCTCGCTCTCCGTCCGGCAGTACTTCCATCCGGGCGATCTCGACGAGGCCGGGGTGAAGTTTGCCGAGTGGGGCACGTGGGCCATTACGTGGTTGCTGTACGGTCTGGGTCTGATCGCGCTTCACGACGCCACGCGCCGCAAACTCCACCTGGCCTCGGGGATCGTCGTCGGGTGGCTCGCCGTCGGTTTCGCCGTGGTCGTGCCAGGATTCCTCCAGAACCCGTTGCTGACCGATCAGCTCGTTGGCGGCACGACGATCTTCAACGGCGTGCTGTGGGTCTACGGAATCCCCGCAGCTCTCGCGGTGGTCTTTGCGCGAATGCTGCAAACCCGCGGTCTTCGCATTCCCGCGATCGTCGCGGGCAGCACGTCCCTGGCGCTCGCGTTCCTGACGCTCACGCTCGAGGTCCGCCAGGCCTTCCAGGGCACGGTGCTTCGCGGCGGCGCGACCACGAACGCCGAGATGTACACCTACTCCCTGGTCTGGATCCTCTTTGCTATCGCACTCTTGATCGCCGGGATCGCGACACGCGGCGTGGTCATGCGCTATGGATCCGCCGCCGTCATGGCCCTGGCCGTCGGCAAGGTCTTCCTCGTCGACACCGCGCAGCTCCAGGATCTCTACCGCGTGCTCTCGCTGTTCGGTCTGGGCGTGACGCTCATGGTTCTGGCGTATCTCTACCAGCGGTTCGTTTTCAGGGAGACGCGCACCTGAGCCGGGCCGACCCCCGGAATCAGAGCCACGATGTGTCGAGGGCTACTCCGAACGGTTGGTGATCTCGATCAGGTGGAAACCGAACTGCGTCTTGACCGGCCCGTGAACCGTGCCGAGTTCTTTTCTGAACACGACATCGTCGAACTCACGCACCATCTGTCCCGGGCCGAATTCGCCGAGATCGCCGCCGTTCTTGCCGGACGGGCACTCGGAATGAGCCTTGGCCAGATCGGCGAAGTCGGCTCCGCCCTCGATCTGGGTCTTGAGATCGTTGCAGGCCTCTTCGGTGGGGACGAGGATGTGTCGGGCACGAGCGATCATGACGGGCTCCTTTGGATAGCGGACGATCGAAGGCGGGATTCTAGCACCGTTCGACCGCGGCTCCCCGATCGGTGGGCCTACTCGGTTAGCCACCCTGAGACCCGGGCCCGTTCGTCGGGGGTGAGCGCCCGGTAATCGTAGGTGATCGTGGCTGATGTGATCTCGTCCGCGAACTCCTGCTCGAAGTACATCGAGGCCGGAACGATCCCGC
>JBFJTV010000217.1:0-5462 GCA_041625075.1 Candidatus Polarisedimenticolaceae bacterium
CCGAGATCGTCGGCCTGCCGCTCGTCGTCCCGCCCGAACTTGAGAAAGAGAAGACCGAGGCCCTGCGTCGCGAGACCACCGAACTGCTGCACCTCCTCGGGGCCGACGATGGCGGCGACACCCAGACCGAGCTGGGCGAGCTGGGCCTTGCTCATCTGGCTGACACCGTGCCGGGCCGTGACGTGGCCGATCTCGTGACCGAGCACGGAGGCCAGCTCCGCTTCGCTGTTGAAGTGCGCCAGGATCCCGCGGGTGACGTAGATGTAGCCGCCGGGGAGCGCGAAGGCGTTGATCAGCGGGTCGTCGAGAACGCGGAAGGTCCAGTCGAGATCCGGACGCTCCGATTGTGCCGCCAGCTCTTGGCCGATCCGTGAGACGTACTGCTGCAGCTCGTCGTCGGGGTACAGCCCGAACTGCGCCGTGATCGAAGGGTCGCTCTCGCGCCCGATCTCGATCTCCTGCGACTCGCTGATCAACACGAACTGACGTTTGCCGGTGGCGGGGTTGATGGCGCACGATTGCAGCACCACGAGAGAGGCTGCGACGATGGCGCCCGCGATCGATCGTCGTTTGCGGGACATGATGGCTCCTCCGGTTCTACCGCGTCAGCGGGTGCCCTCTGCGTCGAAACCGCTTCGTGCCGGTGCGGTGGTCTCGTCCGCGGTCTCCCCCTTGCCGAGGCCGGTCGACGGATCCACGGATCGGACGTGAAGATCGCGTTGGGGGAAGGGGATCTCGATCCCGGCCTCGTTGAGCGCGTTGTTCACAGCGACGGTCACGTCGCTCTGGATCGTGAGCCAGTCGTCGAAATTCCGCGTCCAGAACCGCAGCGAGAAGTTGAGCGAGCTGTCGCCGAACGCCTGGAAGAGGGCGTACGGTTTCGGGTATTCGAGGACGTGCTCGTGCTCCCCGGCCGTCTTCAGCAGCAGGTCGAGGACAGTTTCCGGGTCGGTCCCGTACTTGACACCGACCTTGACCTCGATCCGGCGCATGCGATCCGACAGGGTCCAGTTGATGACCTCGTTGGAGATCAGGGTGCCGTTGGGGACGATGACCTCCGCCCCCTCGAACGTCCGGACCGTGCTCGAACGAATCCCGATCCGGCGGACCTCGCCGCGCAGCGTCCCGACATCCACCGTGTCCCCGATCTTGATCGGGCGCTCGAAGATCAGGATCAGGCCCGAGACGAAGTTGTTGACGAGGTTCTGCAGGCCGAACCCGATACCGACGCCGAGCGCTCCGAGCAGCAGGGTGAGGCGATCGAGTTGGAACCCGGCGGCCGAGATGGCGATCAGGAAGCCCACCGCGAGGATCGTGTAGTGCACCAGCATCGAGATCGTCGACGGGACCCCACGCTGTAGACCGAGATGCGGCATCACGTCCTGTTCGAGGACGAACCGGATGAACTGCGAGAGCTTGACGGTGATGAAAATGACCAGCAAGAACGCCAGAAGGTCCCCGAGCGACATACTGAAGTTCCCGATGGTCCAGTCTCTCGCGAGAGTCGTGCCGAGCATGTCCAAGCTCGGATCCCAGATGCCGTAAACGTTGAGCACCCCCCACAGCCACATCGCGAGCGCCGCGATGCGGACGACCTTGACCGAGCGGCTCTTGACGACCTCCGCGTGGGTTCGGATCGCCCGGCTCTTCTGAGCCGCCTTCGTCCGCAACGTGGCGGTGACGAGGCCGCCGGCCGCCAGAGCTCCGGTCAGCATCACGACGGCGAAGAAGACGCTCTTCATGGTGCCGACTGCCAGAAGATCCGAGAGGTTGATATGGCCGAGTAGGTTGGCGAGAAAAGCGATCCCGAGCAGAACGGTTCCGACCCGCGCGAGGAAGAGCGCCGTCTGCCACCACGCCGTCGGCTTGATCCGGGTCGCCAGACCTTTGGGTCGGACAAACCAGGCTGCGAGCACAAACGCCAAAGCGTCGAACAGCAGTGCGAGGATGCGTCGCAGCGCGGGCTGGTGGACCGACAGCTCACCGAGCCGTCCGAAGAGATACATACCGGCGAGCACGTAGAGCGGAATCCGCATTCTCGGGTCCACGAGCGCGGGCAACAACCGCAGCACGGGAATCATGGCGACGGTCAGGGCCATGTTGCCCACGACGCGCGGTGCGTCCGGATAGATCCAAGGGATCAGCAGAAGCGATATCAACAACGCCGAGGAGATGGGGCGTGACAGGATGTGCGCCGCCGCCCGGATGTCCGTATCGTCATCGTCTTTCCAGTTGACGCGTCGCCGGAGAATCGCGATGGAAAGCGCGAGCGCGAAGAAGAGCGCGAGGTGGACCTTGATCTCGAGGTCGTAGTCCTCCGTGAACTCGGCCAGCTCGGCGACGTTCTTGTCCCAAACCGCCCTGAACTGCGTGGCGAGAGGGGCTTCACCGTCCACGGCCAAGAACGCCTTCCAGATGGGCTCACCCTGCCGGGAGAACAGGCGGGTGCGCGCCTGCTGGTAGGACTGATCGATCTTCTCGATCTCGCCCGCGATCTCGCTTAACTCCTCCGAGCTCTTCCCCTGTAATGTCAGCACGGGACCGAGGCGCTCGTTCACCAGCGCCTCGACCTCGTCGACGGCCGCGAGCACGGCATCGATTCGCGACATGACCGCCTCGGGAAGGTCTTCCTGTTCCGAGGCGGCGTTCTTGGTGAGCGTCCACTCCTCGCGCATCCTCTCGAGCTCGGCTTTGAAGGCACTCAAGGTCTCGGCACGTTCGGTCAGAAGATCCTGCCACTTCTGAAGCGCGGCTTGCTGCCTCGACCACTGCCGGCGGAGATCCTCGAGATAGTCCGGAGTCATCGCCTCGAGATCACGCGACCCGGTCCGCTCTGCGAGCTCAGCAACCGCCTGGACCGTCTCCGGGAACTCCTGTTCGATCGTCGTGACGGCCGTGAGCGGCTCGAGCTTCGATCGGAACTCGCGAAGAACGCCGGTCGAGGTCTCGGCGCGGGTGGCGATGTCGGGAATGGGAATCGGCTGAGGCGGAGTGGGGGCCTCCGCGGCGGGTTCCGGAGTGACCGCCGGCTGTTCGGTCGAGGTTTGTTCCTGAGCCGCGACCGGACTCGCGGTCAGGACCCCGGCGAGAACGACGACGGCGAGCAACAGCGCCGGATTCCTGAAGGAACGTGCGGCCATCCTTCCCCCTGCCGGCCTGAAGCCGGGAAAGACCTTGCAACAGGGTAGCGAGGAGGCGGCCGTTCAGGCAACAGGATCAGTTTTTTGGGTTTTTGGGACCGGGTGCGGGGTTCTCGGGCAGGTCGTGCTCGAGCCGTTCGACGAGATCCTCGTAGTGCGTGAGGATGCTCAACCCGAGGTAGTTCTGGCTGACGCGGCGGCGGGCATTAAGCCCGAGACGCTCCGCGAACCCGCTATTCCGAAGGAGCTGGCCGAGCGAGCCGGCGAAGGCCTCCTCGTCGTCGGGGCGCTTCAAGAGCAGGCCGGAAACCCCATGCTCGATCTGGTCGGTGATGCCGCCGACCGCGCTTCCGATCACCGGCCGGGCCTTCCACATCGCCTCGGTAACCGTGAGACCGAAGCCCTCCCGCAGGCTCTTCTGGACCACCACCGCGGCGTGACGCTGGAGCGCGTTGACCATCGCGGCGTTTTCCTGGAGGTCGTCCATGGGAAGATTGACGAGGTGGATGCGTTTCCGGGCGTCTTCGTGTAACGCCTTCCAGACCTCGACAACCTCGTCGTAGACCGCCGCGCCCTCCGGGTCATCCGCGACCGCCGACATGCTCGGCCCGGCGAGAACAAGTCTCGCGCCGTTGGCGTTCGGCGCTTCCATCGCGCGGTTGAAGCCGCGAAGCACGCCGACAGGATCCTTGAGCCGGTCCCACCGCGACACCTGCACGACGAGCGGGGTGTCCGGTGACGGCGGTCCACCTTCTCGAATCACCTCGGCCGGGCGGTTGACCGTGGAGCGCGTGCCGTCGGACTGCGTGAACTTTCGCGAACCGTTTCCCTCGGATCCGGTGATCAAACCCAGCCGCACCATGATCGCGCGAACGGTCTCGGCGTTCATGTGCTGGTTCTTGGGTGAGAACGGATCGATCGTGGGCGGCGCAATGAGACACCGTCCGTGGTACAGGACGTCGGGAAGATAGGAAAAGCGCGAGAAGACGAAGGCGTGGGCCTTGACGAGATAGGGTGCGAGGAAGCTCCACGCCTGGTCGCCCTCGTCGGTCGGGACGTCGTTGCCGATGTGGCATCGCCAGATGGCCCCGATGTCGCGTGCGACGAGCCCGGGAATCAGACCGGCGGTCTGCGGGTCGTGGAAGATGACGATATCGCCGGGCTTGATGTGCGCGTTCAGCTCGGAGGCGTTCCGGGCGATGATCTGCTCGTAGGTCTTTGCCGCGCGCCCGTCGAGCTCGGAGCCGTCGCCGGCCTCTCCGTGCAGGGCGTTGTGGAGACGTTTGGTGATCCTGAAGAAATCGGGGTTGCCGCCGATCACGAGCCAGCGGGTATCGACGCCGGCCCCGCGTGCGTATGCCAGCAGGGTGTGGAGCATCTCGGCCACGCCGCCGCCCGCCGCGGTGCTGTTGATGTTCCAGATGGTGCGTCCGTTGAGCTTGCGGCGGAGCCTGCCGGCCGCGTCACGCATGCGCTCGACGCTGTCCGAGCCCAGGATGTCGATAAACGACTCGACCGGCCTTGGCTCGATGGGGACTTCCTGGACGAGGGGCATGCGGTGACACTCCTTGCGGCGCACCCATCAGGGGCTGCCTCGCGTAAGTTATGGTCGAAACCGCGCCTCGCGCAACTGGAAAGTAGCAGAGCTTGCCAGGGCGTGGGGCCTGCACTACCGGAAATCGCGGCTGCGGCCGGTTTCCGGGCGGGCCTCGATCCGGGGAATCCAGAAGGTATCGGCGATCAGATGGGTGACCCCGTCCTGCACCTGGAGCCTGCCGGTCACGCCGAGAAAGCTCGTGGTCTTGATCATCACCGCGTGCCGGTCGAAGACCTTGCTCCACACCACGACATTGACGAAACCGGTCTCGTCCTCGAGCGTCATGAAGACCACGCCCGACGCGGTCCCGGGACGCTGCCGGCAGATCACGAGACCGGCGTAGCGCACGACCTCACCGTCCTTCGAGGCAGTCACGGTTCTGGCATCGGGAAGCTTTCGTGCCTCGAGCGCTCCACGGATCGGTGCGAGAGGATGTCCACGCGGACTGTGGCTCGTGGTGCGGTAATCCCAGTTGATCATCTCGAAGGTATCGAGACCCTCGAAACGAGGCTGCTTGTCGCGGAACGAGAGCGTGAGCGCGGGCCGTGTGTCACGAAAGAGACCCCGGACGGCCCAGATGGCCGAACGACGATTCGGCTCCAGACCCGAAAACGCTCCGGCCTCGGCGAGACGCATCAGCGTTCCCTCGTCGAGCGCGGTGCGCTCGGCAAAGTCCTCGATCGAAGAGAACGGTCGCTCGCGTCGTGCTTGCTCGATACGCTCGC
>JBFJTV010000218.1:0-5419 GCA_041625075.1 Candidatus Polarisedimenticolaceae bacterium
CTCTGACTTGCCGTATCGCGCTGCCCCCAATCGCCTCATCATCGGTACCTTGACGGCATCACCACCGGCGAGATGAAAGTCGTCATCAGCGGAGCCAGCGGTCTGGTCGGATCGGCCCTGACGAGCCGTCTCGCGGCCGACGGCCACGACGTGATTCGGCTCGTGCGTCGCGAGGAGCAGCGTGCCGACGACACGGCGCTGTGGAATCCCACGGAAGGGGAGATCGAGCGGGAGGCGCTCGAGGGCGCGGACGCGGTCGTCCATCTCGCCGGCGAGAACATCTCGTCCGGTCGTTGGACCGCGGCCCGCAAGAGCAGCATTCGGCAGAGCAGAGTTATCGGCACGACGTTGATCTCGGAGACGATCGCGTCGCTCACGCGTCGGCCGCGTGTGCTTGTCTCGGCATCGGCGGTCGGGTTCTACGGTGATCGTGGCGACGAGGTGCTCACCGAGTCCAGTACCGCCGGCGAGGGTTTTCTCCCCGAGGTCGCGATCGGCTGGGAGCAGGCCACCAAGGCCGCGTCGATCGCCGGTACCCGTGTCGTTCTCTTTCGCAGCGGACTGGTCCTGAGCACGGAGGGCGGCGCGCTCGCGAAGATGCTCCCGCTCTTTCGTCTCGGACTCGGAGGCAGACTCGGGAACGGTCGCCAGTTCATGAGCTGGATCTCGCTCGACGATCTCCTGCGAGCTGTTTTCTTCGCGATCGAGCACGACGCTCTCTCGGGTCCGGTCAACGCCGTGGCGCCGGAGCCGGTGACGAACGCGGAGTTCACGCGCGTGCTTGCAGCCGTGCTCCACCGCCCAGCGATCTTTCCCGCGCCGGCGTTCGCGCTGAAGGCGGCGATGGGGGAGATGGCGGAAGAGCTGCTCCTGAGCTCGACGCGCGTCGTTCCGCAGCGTCTGCTCGACGCTGGGTTCGACTTCGCCCACGCCGATCTCGAGTCCGCCCTCCGCTCCATCCTCTCCTAGGGGACATGCCTTTGTTGGCCGTTTGGTGCCAGACCTCCTATAGGTTTTGTGATCTTGCCTGCCGCCCTACGGGAGGTGTGGCACCAAACCCCCAACAAAGGCATGTCCCCCTCAGTCGGGGGGTTGGTAGGTGACGGAGAGGTTCTTGCGGGTGTCGTGGCGCTCGATGGCGAGCCGCACGAGCTCGTCGACGAGATCGGTGTAGGACAGTCCCGACGCCTCCCACAGCTTCGAGTACATGCTGATCGCCGTGAACCCGGGGATCGTGTTGAGCTCGTTGACGAACAACCGCCCGCCGTCCCGCTCGAGCAGGAAGTCCACACGCGCCATCCCCGCGCCGTCAAGCGCTCGAAAGGCCCGCACCGCGAGCTCCTGCACCGCGCGCGTCGTCTCTTCGTCGATCGGCGCCGGGATCTTGAGCTCCGAGGCCTCGTCGAGGTACTTCGCGCGGTAGTCGTAGAACTCGCCGCTCGGAACGACCTCGCCGGGCACCGAGGCGCGCGGATCGTCGTTTCCGAGCACGCTACACTCGATCTCGCGGGCGTCGATCGCGCGCTCGACGATGATCCGGGTGTCGTAGCGCGCGGCCTCATCAAGCCCCCGACGCAACCCGGCCTCGTCGGTCGCCCGGGTGATCCCGACGCTCGAGCCCATGTTGGCGGGTTTGACAAAGCAGGGGAATCCGATCTTTCCCGCTCGCTCGATCACTTCCTCGGGCGCTGCGTTCCATTCGTGTGCACGCACCGTGATGCCGTCGACTACCGGAAGTCCCTCGGCCTGCAGGATCGACTTGGCGAGTGCTTTGTCCATCGCGACCGCCGACGCAGCGACACCACAGCCGACGTAGGGGATGCCCGCGAGCTCGAGAAAGCCCTGGATCGTGCCGTCCTCGCCGCGCGGGCCGTGCAGCACCGGGAAGACGACGTCGAGCGGCTCGGGGGCGAGGTTGCCGTCTTCGATCCGCACGAGCGGGGCGTCGCCCGAGTCGGGACGCAACGCGGCGGCGCTTGCGTCACGTTCCTCCGCCGACGCCGTCTCGGCCCCTGGCAACTGCAGCGTGGTCATGGACGACAACAGGGCGAGCGCGTCGGGTCGCACGACCCATCGTCCCGAGCGGGTGATCCCGATCGGGACGACCTCGTACTTCCCGGTCGACTCCAGAGCGTCGATCACCGAGCGTGCCGACAGCAGCGAGACCTCGTGCTCGCCCGACTTTCCCCCGAACAGCACACCGATGCGTATTATCTTGCTCATGCGGGCACAGGATACTCGCGGGGCGGGGGAGACTCAATTCCGGTTCGAGCGTCAGGCGAGGTAGAACACCACGGCGAGACCGAGCAGCACGAACGCCAGCCCGTACTTCAGGGCGGTGCCCACCACGAAACCAATCGCGGTTCCGGCCCCCACCTTTCCGGCGCGCTTGAGATCGGGTTCGGCGACGTACTCGAGCAGCACCGCTCCGACGACGGGTCCGATGATGATCCCGAAGGGGGGAAACAGGAAGAGCCCCGCCACCAAGCCGAGAAACGCGCCGAGGAGACCCCACCACGAGGCTCCAAACTTCTTGGCCCCGACGAATTCCGCGGCGAAATCGATCACCGAGATCAGAGCGGCAAGGAGCCCCATCACTACGAGACCGCGCCAGCCGATCCGTGTGAAGTCGTCGGCCCACGCGACCGAGAAGATACCGGCGAACATCAGCGGGGCACCCGGAAGAGCGGGGAGCACGAGACCGACGAGACCCGTGAGGATCAGGATAACGCCGATGGCGTAAAGCGCGATGGTCATCGAGCGGAAAGGTATCATCGACCCGCCCGGTCGGCATCCTGATATCATTCCGGGAGAGCACGGAGATCGCGACAACGTGAAGATCGATACCAAGAGCTTTCAGGCGCTCATCAGCGAAGGCATTCCTTCCGACCTGCCTGCCGAGCCTCCCGAAGAGACCGACATCGACCACGCACCGGCGCGACCGCAGGTGCTCGACCGCGAAGGGAAGAAGCTCGCCCTCCGCAACGCGCTGAGGTATTTCCCCGAAGAGCTCCACGGCGCGCTCGCACACGAGTTCGCGCAAGAGCTCGCAAGCGACGGCCGGATCTACATGCGCCGGTTCAGACCGACCGGGTACGAGATGAAGGCACATCCGATCGACGACTACCCGGCCAAGAGCCCGCAGGCGGCGGCGATCATGCTCATGATCCAGAACAACCTCGACCCGGCCGTCGCGCAGCACCCCCACGAGCTGATCACCTACGGCGGCAACGGCACGGTCTTCCAGAACTGGGCACAGTACCGCCTGACGATGAAGTACCTCTCGGAGATGACCGACGACCAGACGCTGGTTCTGTACTCCGGTCATCCACTGGGCCTGTTCCCTTCGAGCCCGGACGCGCCACGGCTGGTGCTGACCTGCGGCATGGTTGTCCCGAATTACAGCTCGAAGGAAGACTACGATCGTCTTGCCGCGCTGGGGGTGACGTCGTACGGGCAGATGACCGCCGGGAGCTTCATGTACATCGGCCCGCAGGGGATCGTTCACGGGACGACCATCACGTTGCTCAACGCGGGCCGCAGGTACCTTCAGGTTCCCGAGGACGAGGGTCTTGCCGGACGCGTCTACGTGACCTCCGGTCTCGGGGGGATGAGCGGCGCGCAGGCCAAGGCCGCGGTGATCGCGGGCGCGATCGGGGTCATCGCCGAGATCAATCCCAAGGCGCTCGAGAAACGTCACGCCCAGGGTTGGCTCCAAGAGTACGAGAGCGACCTCGACAGAGTCGTCGCGCGGATCGAGCAGGCGAGAAAGGCACGCGAGGCGCTCTCGCTCGGCTATCTCGGAAACGTCATCGATCTGTGGGAGCGGCTCGGCAGCGCGGGCATCGCCATCGATCTCGGTTCCGATCAGACCTCGCTCCACAATCCGTTTGGCGGAGGGTACTACCCGGCAGGCATGACCTTCGAGGAATCAAACGAGATGATGCGCGCCGATCCCGCCGGCTTCAAGGAACGTGTCCGCGAATCCCTGCGACGCCACGTCGACGCGGTCAACCTGATGACCGCCCGCGGAATGCACTTCTGGGACTACGGCAATGCCTTTCTGCTCGAGGCGGGAAGGGCGGGCGCCGATGTTCGCCGCGACGACGGGCGCTTCCGGTATCCCTCCTACGTCGAGGACATCATGGGGCCGATGTGCTTCGACTACGGCTTCGGCCCGTTTCGCTGGGTGTGCACCTCGGGGAGGCCCGAAGATCTCGAAGTCACCGATGAGGTCGCCGCCGGGGTTCTCGAGAGGATGTCACAAACGGCCCCGCCCGAAACGCGGCAGCAGCTTCTCGATAACCTGCTCTGGATCCGGGAGGCGCGCAACCACGACATGGTCGTGGGCTCGCAGGCCCGAATCCTGTACTCGGACGAAGAGGGACGAAGACGGATCGCGCTGGCGTTCAACCGGGCCATCGCCCACTGCCGGGTCTCGGCGCCGATCGTCCTCGGACGCGATCATCACGACGTTTCGGGGACCGACTCGCCTTACCGCGAGACCGCGAACATCCGCGACGGCAGCAGTACGTGCGCCGACATGGCGGTGCACAACGTCATCGGCGACGCCTTCCGCGGCGCGACGTGGGTCAGCCTGCACAACGGCGGGGGCGTCGGCTGGGGAGAGGTCATCAACGGCGGTTTCGGGATGGTCATCGACGGCAGCGCTGATTCGGCACGGCGCATCGAGAGCATGATCGCGTGGGACGTCGGCAATGGGATCGCGCGCCGCGCGTGGGCGGGCAACAGCGGCGCCGTCTTTGCGACGAACCGCGCGATGGGGTCCGAGCGGCGTCTTTCCGTTACACTGCCGCACGAAGCCGACGAGGCCCTCGTTGACGAGGCGATCGGCGAGACCTAGGGGAGCGAGTCAAAAAGGAGACGAGAGATGAAGTGCGCGGGAGGATGGGTCGTTCTTGCTTCAGTCGTTCTATTGGTCGTGATCGCTACTGCGTGTGGCGTTGGGGAAGAGACGTCCGAAGAGCCCGCCGCGGCCGAAGAGGCATCGGGAATCCGCGAGATCGATGTCATGCTCAGCCCGCTCGGTGACAACACGGCCAATGGAGCGGCGTCGTTCACGACCAACGACGACGGCACCATCAGCGTGTACATCAGTCTCAGCGATGTCCCCGAGGGTCTGCACGCCGTCCACATCCACGAGATTGGCGACTGCAGCTCGCCGGACGGCAAGTCCGCCGGCGGACACTGGAACCCGACCACGGTGGACCATGGCAAGTGGGGCACTCCGCCGCATCATCTCGGGGACCTCGGGAACGCCGAGATCGACGAGTTCGGCTCCGGCGCCCTGACGGTGACCACACCGTCGCCCGGCTTCTGGTCGATCGGCACGGGCGAGATCAACGACATCATGGGGAAGGCGATCATCGTGCATGCGGGCGTGGACGACTTCGCGACC
>JBFJTV010000219.1:0-5409 GCA_041625075.1 Candidatus Polarisedimenticolaceae bacterium
AGTAGCGTTCGCGATATGCGGCAAGATCATCATGATCGATCAGCTTGCGCCAGATGCGTCCGCGCAGCCGGTCGAGCGCCGCGGGCGGCTCCGACTCCATCTTGATCCGGCCCTCGTCGATGATCGCCATGCGGCTGCACAGCTCGGAGACATCGTCGACGATGTGCGTCGAGAGGATTACCACACTGTCCCGCCCGATCTCGGCGAGAAGATTGAGAAAGCGCACGCGCTCTTCCGGATCGAGACCGGCGGTCGGCTCGTCGACGATGATCAGCTTGGGGTCCCCGAGTAGCGCGACGGCGATTCCGAAACGTTGCCTCATCCCACCGGAGTACTCGCCGAGCTTGGTCTTGCGTGCATCCCACAGGTTGGTTTGTTTGAGCAGGGCGTCCACGACCTTGCGACGCTCGCCGCGATCCACGATGCCCTCGAGCACGGCGAAGTGGTCGAGCAGCGACTGTGCCGACACCTTGGTGTACAGACCGAACTCCTGCGGGAGATAGCCCAGCGTCTCTCGGAGCGCGGGCTTGTCGCGGAGAACGTCGATCTCGCCAAATCGCACTTCGCCGGTGTCCGGATCCTGAAGCGTGGCGACGATCCGCATCAGGGTGGACTTCCCCGCGCCGTTGGGCCCGAGCAAGCCGAACATCCCCTGCGGGATCCGCAGGCTCACGTCCTGCACGGCCTTCGTGCCGTTCGGGTAGGTCTTCGAGAGGTTCTCGATCCGGAGCTCCATGCGTTTCTCCCCCAAGCGGGCCAAGCGGCCCGGTTTTCTGCCATACCAATACGGTCAAAACGCGGTTTGGTTCATGGTGTAGGCTTTGAGGTCAACCGGGAGGTCAGTTCATGCCTCGGATTACCAAGGTTTATACCCGAACCGGCGACGATGGGACGACCCGCCTGGGGACCGGCAAGGTGGTGGACAAGGACGCGCTTCGTATCGACGCTTACGGGGACGTCGACGAGTTGAACTCGCACATCGGTGTCGCTATCGCGTCGGGTCTCGATCCGTCCCTACAGTCGGTGCTCGCCGGAATCCAGAACGAGTTGTTCCACCTCGGTTCCGACCTGTGCATCCCCGAGGAGGACAAGAAAAAGTTGAAGGTTCCGACCATCGAGCAGCACCACGTCGACAGCCTGGAAGAGCTCATCGACCGACTCTCGGCCGGACTCGGTCCGCTCGAGAACTTCGTGCTTCCCGGGGGCTCGATCGGCTCGGCCCATCTTCACGTGGCCCGAACCGTGTGCCGGCGCGCCGAGAGACGGGTGGTCGCCCTCGCCAAGAAGGAGCCCGTCTCGAAAAGCGTCGGGAAATACCTGAATCGCCTCTCGGACGCCCTGTTCGTGATGGCGCGGGAGGAGAATCGGGCCAAGGGGGTCTCCGACGTTCTGTGGGACAGCCGCGCTTGACCAAAGTATTAAAATTGATTTAAGACAATTGCGCCCCCGGAGCTAGGAGGAGGGGGTTGTTGCTCCGGGGGCACCTCAGGGGTTATTGCCTTTCCCACCTACTAATACGCGCAACCCCTCGAATCCGTTCCCTGGGGGACCTCATTCCTTGCGGTATCGATGCAGCAGACGGGCTATTCGGTGGCCGGGGTGGTGGTCACGGCCGGAACGCTGACGGGCGCGGGCCTCTCGGTTCCAACCATGAACTGCAGGGAACGGATCAGGACCTCTCGCATCTGCGAGCGCTCGACCATGAAGTCGAGCATCCCGTGCTCGACGAGAAACTCGGTCCTCTGGAACCCGACCGGGAGCTGCTGGCGAATCGTTTGCTCGATCACCCTCGGTCCGGCAAACCCGATGAGCGCACGCGGCTCAGCGATGTTGAGATCGCCGAGCATCGCGTAGGACGCGGTCACGCCTCCGGTCGTCGGGTCGGTGAGGATCGAGATGAACGGGATTCCCGCCTTGTCGAGACGCGCGAGCGCGGCGGAGATCTTCGCCATCTGCATGAGCGAGAGCGCGCCCTCCTGCATGCGTGCCCCCCCGGAGCACGACACGATAATCAGCGCGCGGTTCTCCTCGAGGGCTCGCTCGACGCACCGCGCGACCTTCTCGCCGACCACGCTCCCCATTGAGCCACCCATGAAGCCGTATTCCATGACCGCGACGACGACCGGGTAACCTCCGATCGTTCCGGTACAGGAGATCAAGGCTTCGTTGAGTCCGGTTCTCTTCTGATAGTCGGACAGTCTCTTCTTGTAAGGCTTGCTGTCGACGAACCCGAGCGCGTCCACGGGCTCGATGTTCGAGTCGAACTCTTCGTAATGACCATCATCGAGAAGCCGTTCGAGCCGCTCGCGCGAGCTGATGCGGAAGTGGTAGTTGCACTTCGGGCAGACGTTCGCGTTGAGAAGGACTTCCTTCTTGTAGACGATCTCCTTGCAGTGATCGCACTTGACCCACAGTCCTTCGGGGATCTGCGTCCGCCGCTCTGCGACCGGTTTCTTGCGGGTCTTTTCTTTCTTGAACCAAGCCATGGATTCATCCAAGTTAACCGCCCCCCGGATCGGACGTCAAGGCGAGGCAGGAAGAACCTCGAAGGCGCGAAGCTTGCCGGCGCGTCCCAATTCGTGAAGCCGCGAGCGAAGTTCCGCTGAAAGTCTGGGGAATTCGAGGTCGGCGACGATCAGGACGGGATCGTCGTCACGCTCGAGCCTCGCGGGTAGGAACTTGACCGGGATCTTCTCGGTTTCACGGTCGAGGTACCAGGTCAGACTCGGCAGGTCGATCGCCACGGCGATCACCGGACGATCCGAGGTCAGCTCCGGGACACGCTCTACCAGGGGGCGGGTGCTGCGGTATTCCCCGACCGCGGGGTGGATGACGACGCCGGCGATCAGCAGGAGCAGCGCAGTCGCCGCGGCGGTTGCGCCGTAGACCATCCGCGGGCGGTGCCCGATGGCGCCCACGAGCGCCACGACCGTCCCCGCCGTGTAGCCCACGAATGCGACGATCGCGCTCGCGCGCTCCCAAAACTCCTCGCGAACGACGGCCGCCGCCGCGAGAACGGCGGCGAGGAGGACGAGGGTCGCGGTGAGCAGCCACATACCGAGACGCCGGCGACGCGGGTCCTCGAGCTCCCGCGCGAGCTCCCACGTCACCACCAGCGCGACGAGCGGCGCGAGCGGAAGTATGTACTGCGGTAGCTTCCCCTTGCCGAGCGAGAAGAACAGCACGCCGACGACCAGGGCCGCGGCGGCATAGAGCGCGGTCCGGGCGGCCGGGTCCCTGCGTTGCCGAAACGCTCGAACGATCCCGAGCACCATCGGGCCGACCCACGGCGCGAAACCGACGAGGACGATGACCAGAAAATACCACGCGGGTTTGACGTGGCTGGTCCCGGCGAAGTAACGCTCGAGCACCTCACCGCGGACGGTGTCCCACGCCGTCGCCAGCGAGAGCCGCGCGGCGAATGCGAGCATCCAGGGAACGGCGACGATGCTCCACCCCGTTAGAAAAGCCAACGTCGCGCGCAGACTCGGAACGACGCTGCGCCCGGTCGCGGTGCGTCCGGCGAGCATGCCCAGCAACGGGAGGACGACGCCGACCGGTCCCTTGGCGAGAAAGGCCAGCCCGAGCAACGCCCCGATGCTTGCCGCCTTGAGGGGCCGGTCTTCGTCGGGCTCGACCATGTCCAGTGCGAGCGCGGCGAAGACGTGGACCGACAGCAACGCATCCGTGGTCCCGATCCGGCCGATGATCAGGACGAGTGGGAGGGTCATGAAGATCGCCGCGGCCCAGGCCGCACCCTCCTCGCCGAACCGCCTCCGCGCGACCCAGCCGACCAGCACGAGCGATCCGAGCGTGGCAAGGGCCGCCGGAAGCCGGGCAACCCAACCATGGGCCCCGAAGACCTGGAATAGCGCCATCTGCAGCCAGTGCAGCAGGGGTGGTTTGGCCAGCCGCGGCTTTCCCTGAAAGGTGGGGATGACGAGATCGCCGTTCTCGCTCATCTCGAACGTCGTGCGTGCGAAGCGGGCCTCGTCGGGGTCCGACAGCGGCGGAGCGTCGAGCCGAATGAGAAGCAGTGTCGCGGCGATGGCGACGACGACCCAGAAGAAGATGCGGCCCCGTTGTTCCACCCTGTGCCCCTCGGCGGACTATGATAGTGCCTCGCCCGGAGTGCATCTCTCGCGGGCGAAGCGAAGAGCTCACGAAGTGAACACCGATCCCGTCGAATGGCTCTACGGTCTGCAACACTTTGGCGTCAAGCTGGGTCTCGACAACATCCGGGCTCTTCTCGACGTGCGAGATCATCCGGAGTCGGCCTATCCGTCGGTCATCATCGCGGGAACGAACGGGAAGGGCTCGGTGGCCGCGATGATCGAGGCCGCACTTCTCGCGCACGATGTCCGCACGGGGCTGTTTACCTCGCCGCACCTGGTGCGCCCCAACGAGCGAATCCGGATCGATGGCGCCGACATCTCCGCCGCCGACCTCGATCGTCATCTGGTCGCGATTCGGGGTCACATCGAAGCGGCAATCGGGCGGGGCGATCTTGGCGTCCATCCTTCGTTCTTCGAGGTCATCACCGCGACGGCTCTGGAGGCGTTCAACGAGGCGGGCGTCGGGTGTGCTCTTCTGGAAGTGGGTCTCGGCGGCAGGCTCGACGCGACCAACGCGGTGGCGGCCGCGCTCGCGATCGTGGTCACGGTGGATTACGACCACACCAAGAGCCTCGGACCAACTCTCGAACGCATCGCCGGTGAGAAGGCGGCGGTCGTCAAGCCCGGGAAACCGCTGGTGAGCGGCGTGGTGCAGGACGAGGCACGGGTCGTGATCCGCGAGGCGTGCGCCCGCGCCGGTTCGCGGTTGATCGAGGCCCGGGAGGTCGCGTCGATCGAGCCCGGCCCGGCCGACCGTTTCGCGATCGTCACCCCGACGCGGCGATACCCCGGTCTCTCGCTCTCGCTGGCCGGCGATCACCAGAGAGAGAACGCGTTGGTGGCCGTGGTGGCGCTCGAGACGCTTTCGAACGAGATCGGTTTCGACCTCGATCTCGCAAGGGTGCGCGACGGATTCGCTGCCGTCCGGTGGGCCGGACGTCTCCAGCACGTGCCGGGCGACCCGCCGCTGTTGCTCGACGGCGCGCACAACGCGTCCGGTGCCGAGGCGCTCGGCGGCTACCTCGCGAAACAGTCTCCCGCGCGCAGGGTCCTGCTGTTCGCGTCGATGCGCGGCAAGGACGTCGCGGGAATCCTTCGGCCCCTTGCCCCGCACGTCGAAGCGGTCGTCGTCACGCGGCCGGCGGTGCAGCGAGCGATCGAGCCCGAGGAGGTCGCCGAAGCCGCGCGCGACGTCGTGAGGGAGGTCGAAGTGGTTTCCGAACCGGCGAAAGCTCTGTCGAGGGCACGGGAATTGGCCAGGCCCGACGGTACGGTCCTCGTCGCCGGCTCGCTG
>JBFJTV010000220.1:0-5398 GCA_041625075.1 Candidatus Polarisedimenticolaceae bacterium
CCACCCTGACGATCACGTCGGTGGGCTCGAGGATCCCGGGGTCCGGTACCTGCTCGAGCCGGATCGTCTTCTTCCCGTGAAAGGTGAGCGCTTGCATGGGCTCAGTCTAGCTTTTGGTCATGTTGAGGTTCAATCGATTCCGATGATCGAGACGAGCGCCGCGAGGTCCGGCACTTCCATGTCGGGTCGCGCCACGGCCGCGGGGGTCGCGCCAGAACCGGGCCGCGCGCCTCCGCGGTTGACCCACACGGTGGCGATGCCGAGCTCGTGGGCGGGAACGACGTCGTGAAAGAGACTCTGGGCGACATGAACGATCGCGTCCGCGTGAAGATCGATTCTGGCCAGCGCCCGCTCGAAGTTGTTCACCGACGGTTTGTACGAACGGACTTGTTCCGCGGTCACGATCCAGTCGAATTCGACCTCGAGCCGGCGCGCGCTTCCCGAGAGCAGGTCGTCGTCGATGTTCGAGATGATCCCCAGCTTGAAGCGTCCCTTTAACTTCCGCAGGGCCTCGACCGTATCAGGAAAGGGTTTCCAGTCAGCGATCGAATGGGCGAGGGACGCGATCTCGTCCGGCGCCGGGGTGAAGCCGAGCTCTCGCCCGATCCTCAGGACGACCGAACCCAGAACCTCGCGGTACGTTCGATAGCCGCCCTGCTGCGCGTCGGGTTCGTGCCGCGCATAGAGCTCGAGCAGGCGATCGTCGTCGAGCTCGACACGATAGCGGTCGAGGATCGGTCGAAGCGCGGTGAGGATTCCCGACTCCCAGTCGATCAGCGTTCCGTAACAATCAAAGGTCAGCGCCTTGCGGCTCGAAAAGTCCAGCACGGTCTCCACTTCCTATCGATCCGTCCGGTCGTGGTCACGACGGGGGCGAAACGCCGGTCGGGTGTAGAATGCTACGTCACCTTCGGCATCGAAAGGCTTTCCATGCGCAGAACACCCGGAATCATCTCACTCGTCGTGCTCGCGGCGTCGCTGTTTGCACCCGTGGCAGGCGCCGCGTCGTCACCCGAGGCCGCCGCGTGGTTCGAGAGGGTGTCAGGAATCCACGAGCACGGGCACGAGATGGAGAAACTTACGAAGAGCGAGGGTAGTGCGTCGTTCGGCGGGAGCGCTTCGATGGACCCGATGAGCCAGATCGGGACCCTCGCCGAGAAGTTCGACTTCAGCGTCGTCGAGGACAAGGCAGGGAAGGTCGCGCTCGAGGCCGAGCTGACCGCGGAGGGTCTGAAAAGCTTTCCGCAGGCGCAGGGCGTCGACGACCTCGGCTCGGTGCGGATCGTCATCGACAAGAAGACGGGTGTCCCGGTCGAGATGAGGATGGGAGACGACGATCCTTACGTCCTGATGAACTTCAGCAATCCCACCTTCCACGAGGAGGGCTCGCTCCCCGAGGATCTATTCGTCTTCGTCGTTCCCGAGGGCGCGAGGGTTTTCGATCTCGGCCAGATGTTGTCGGGAACGCAGGGATACTAGCTCAGCGTCAGCCGAGGGGACGTTGATCGGCAACCGGATCGCGCATTACCAGATCACCGGCAAGCTTGGCCGGGGCGGGATGGGGGTGGTTTATCGCGCCAAGGACATGAAGCTCGGGCGCGAGGTCGCACTCAAGCTTGTGCCAGAGGAGATGGCGTCGGACCCGCGCCGTCTCGACAGGTTGCGGCGAGAGGCCCGGACGGTGGCGGCACTCAACCACCCTGCCATCGTGACAATTTTCTCCGTGGAGGAAGCCGAGGACATCCACTTCCTGACGATGGAGCTTATCGAGGGGCAGACCCTCGACGCCCTGATTCCGAAGGGCGGCCTTGCGCTCGAGCGCTTGTTCGAACTCGCCATTCCCATCGCGGACGCGCTTGCCACGGCGCATGACCGGCACATCATCCACCGCGATCTCAAACCCGGAAACGTGATGGTCGCTCATCAGGGCGATCGGGTGAAGGTTCTCGATTTCGGGCTCGCCAAGATCGGCGTCGACCCCGCGGCGGCGATCGACAGCCAGCTGCCCACCGTGGACATGACCCGGGCGGGGGCGATCGTCGGCACGCCGCACTACATGTCGCCCGAACAGGCCCGGGGCGCGGCGGTCGATCACCGCTCGGACGTCTTCTCGCTGGGCGTGATGGTTTTCGAGATGGCGACGGGCGAGCGACCCTTCCGGGGCGTCGGCTCCGTGGAGGTGCTTTCGTCCGTCCTCAAGGACCCCGCTCCCGTGGTCACGGAGATCAAACCCGGCCTGCCCCGTCACCTCGGCCGAATCATCGGGAGGTGCCTCGAGAAGGCGCCGGACGACCGCTTCCAGACGGCGCGCGACGTCTACAACGAGCTCAGGGGACTTCGCAACGAAACCCTTTCTGGCGCGATCTCGCCGGCATGGCCCTCCGAGTCGATCGCCGTTTTGCCCTTCGCCAACATGAGCCCGGACCCCGATCAGGATTACTTTTGCGACGGCATGGCCGAGGAGATCATCAATACGCTCGCCCGGATCAGGAGCCTACGCGTGACCCCCCGCACGTCTTCCTTTCGCTACAAAGGCTCCGAGATCGACGGTCGAGCAATCGGCCGGCAACTCGGTGTCACGCACCTGCTCGAAGGCAGCGTTCGAAAGGCGGGCGACACCCTGCGGATCTCGGTACAGCTCGTCGACGTCGCAGCCGGCTGTCATCTTTGGTCGGAAAGTTACGACCGGAAGCTCGAGGATGTTTTTGCCATCCAGGAAGACATCGCCAAGAGCACCGTTGGAGCCCTCGAAGTCGCTTTGACACGGGGTGACCGTCAAGTACTGCAGAAAGCCCCAACCACGCGTGTCGAGGCGTACGACCTCTACCTGCGCGGCAGGCAGTACTTCTACCGCTGGAGCCGGCGCGATCACGACTTTGCCAGGGAAATGTTCTCGCGAGCCATCGAGATCGATCCGAAATTCACGCGCGCTTATGCGGGCCTGGCGGACACTGCCTCCTACATTTACAAGCACTTCGAATCGAGCGCGGCGTTGCTCGACGAGGCGGATGCCGCCAGCGCGAAGGCGCTGGAGCTCGACCCGGAGTTGCCGGAGGCGCACACCTCGCGCGGCGTCGTGCTGTGGCTCAAGGGCCGTGGTGAGGAGGCCGATCGCGAGTTCGAGGCGGCGATTGGTTTGGATCCATCCCTGTTCGATGCGCACTATCTTTACGGGATCTCGTGCTTCATGCGGGGTCTCTACGACAGGACGGTGGAGCTCTTCCGGCAGGCCCACGCCATCCGGCCCGAGGACTACCAGTCGATGATCGGGGTCGGGGCCGCCCTCCGCGGCCTGGGTCGTAGCGACGAGGCCCTGGCGGCTTTCCGACGGGGGCTGGAGGTTGCGACACGGCAGGTCGAACTGAGCCCCGACGACGCCCGCGCGTGGTACCTGGGAGCGAGCGCTCTGGTCGCGCTTGGCAGTACCGAACAGGGTCTCGAGTGGGCCGACAGGTCGGCTCGGATGGAGCCCGACAACCCAATGGTATTCGAGAACCTCGCCGGGATCTATGCGGCCGCCGGTCGCATCGACCAGGGGCTCGATTGCATCGAGCGGGCTGTCGAGCTCGGGCTACGGCACCGCGGGACGCTCGAGAACGACCCCGATCTGGACCCGCTTCGCTCGCATCCCCGGTTTATCGCGTTGCTCGATCGCGTTTGAGCCGCCGCCCAAGCCGAGAGTGCTAGTTCAGCGTCAGTTGCACGGGCGTTCCGGCCACCGTGGATGTCGTGCCTTCCCAGTTCTTGCCGTCCGGTGCGGTGACCCGCACGATCCAGCTCCCGGGGGGCAACGAGCGGAACTGCAGCCGGCCGTCGCTCATCGGCCACTCGGTGGACGTCGACCCCCACCACGCCACCGACCGGAAAGGTCTGCCGTCCGAGCCGACGACGCGGACCGTCGCGATCGACCCCGACCCGACGAGCTCGGGAACGAGCACCTCGAGATCCGTCGCGGGGGGAAGACTCACGCGGTTCGCCGCTCCCGGCGCCGTCGCCGTGAAGCTTGTCGTCGCCGTCCCGCTCGAGCTCGCGAGCACGTCCCAGCTGCCGGGGGGCACGCTCGTCAAACGAACGGTCCCGTTCTCGCCGGTGGCGTATCGCCCGCTGACCAGCGTTCCGCCGCCCGGGTCGAGCACGGCGAGGTGAACGTCATCGGGTTGCCGTCCCGAGGGTAGCCGGACCTCGAGCGTGAGTCCCTCGGTCGGGTCCATCCGGATGGTCAACCCTTCGACATCGGCCGAGCGCCGAACCTGGATCTCCTCGGTCGTCGCGGCATAGCCCGACTTGTCGGCGGCGAGACGCCACGCACCCTCGCCGACGTAGTCGATGGTGAACCGTCCCTCCATGTCGGTCGTCGCGCCGTGGGTCGGGAAGAACCTGCCGCCTTGCGGCTCGCCCGCGCGGTCCATGGTGACCGTGACACCCGGGATCGGCTGCCTGCTGGCGGCGTCGACGATCTGTCCCGACACGCGCGAGGTCGGAATGCGCAACGTCACGTTCCGGCTGGAGGTCAGCTCGACGGTCTCGTCGTAGCTGAGCCCGGTGCTCCAGTTGCGAACCTGAACGTCGTAGGTACCCGATTCGAGGCCCTCGACCCGAAATCCGCCCTCGGCGTCGGTGCTTGCCCACCCCGAGCGCTCGACGTCCTTGCCCGCCGCGAAGACCGACGCGCCCACGACCGGCTCGCGACCCTCGTAGACGTTGCCCGAGAGGACGAGCCCGAGTCCGAACTCCAAGTCGAGCACCGTCTCGCTCTCGCCGGGCCTGACCTCGGCCCGGCCCGTTGCCTGCCGGCCCGTGTCGGCCAGGTTGGCGGTCAATCTCCATTCACCCGAGGCGAGATCGTAGATCTCGTATCGACCCTCGTGATCGACCGGCGCGTTTTTCCACCCCCGGCCATCGGAGAGGAGGGCGTGGATCTCGATGCGTGGGTAGTCCTCGGGCTGGACACCGCGAACCGTCCCGGTGATCGTGCCGCCGCGTCCGATCACGATCTGCAGATCGTAAACGGGCTGACCCTCGACCTTGACGTCCGGTCCGTCGTTGTTGGGCGCGTAGCCCTCGGCGTTCGCGGACAGCGAGTAATCCCCGTCCCGTACCCCATCGATCGTGAACGCGCCGCTCGCGTCGGTCTTGCCCTCGGGACCACCCCAACCCCGCCCGGCCGGGTTGAGCGCGACCCACGCCGACGCCACCGGCGCGCCCGACTCGTCGATGACCGTTCCGGTGACTCGCTGCCCACCCTCGAACTGCAGATCGAGGGCGTTGAGCCCGGTCTCGACCTCGATGTCTCGAACGACGCGGGCAGAGCCAACAGCTCGGAGATCCGACGGCGTAGCGCATCGGCGGCCGAGACCCCGGTGATCTGCTGGGCGGCGCCGTTGAACGTCAGGACTCG
>JBFJTV010000221.1:0-5397 GCA_041625075.1 Candidatus Polarisedimenticolaceae bacterium
CGAGCAACGCGTGCTCCCCGTCCTGAAGGTTTAGACCCTCGATGATCTCCTGCCATCCGGGGGTCAGCCGGTAGGCGACACGCGGTTGCCCGACGCTCGAGCGGATGCGGGAGAACGACCGCACCTTGCGGATGCCCTGAAGCAGAAGCTCGGCGGTCTTCATGGACAGCGTGATGACCTCGTCGGAGGGAAGCGGGCCCTGTTCGAAGTGGTATTCGCCCTCTTCGAGCAGAAACATGCTCATGATGATCGCCTGCACCTGGTCCATCACACCCTGGACCAGATCTTGAGGACCGATCGCGCCGTTCTCGACGAGGATCGTCCCGAGTCTCCGCCCGGAGCCGATCTGCGCCACCGCCTGCTCGAGCTGCTCGAGCGTGATCATGTTCCGACGGAAAAACAGCTCGCCGAGTCGATGGTCGGGATCGTTGGATGCCGCGAAGATGATCCGGCCCTGGTCGATGAAGACGCTCTTGGATCGATCCCCCGCGGAGATCTTGAGCACGCCGGTGCAGCGGCCCTGGCAGAGTCGCCATAACAGGTCTGGAACGCTGGTCCCCTCCAACCGGCCGTTGGTCAGGCCGGAGGACCGGTCCGAAAGAGCCGAATCGTTCATGCCGAGACCCCTCAGGCGGACGTAATCCCGCACCTTTTCAAAACTTAGGCCCCGCGGGGTGGAGGTCAAGCTGGCGCCCGCGCCGCTCGACGAGCTCGGAACCGGGCGAATCGGCTCAGGAATCGCGCCGTGGCGGCGTGGACTCCTCGATCAACAGGACCGGGATTCCGTCGTGGACCGGGTAGATCCGGCCGCAGGCCGTGCACTCGAGCCCCTCGGCGGTCGCGGTCGGGCGCACCTCACCGCCACAGGCCGGACAGGCGAGCATCTCGAGCAATGCGGCGTCGATGGACAACCTCGCTCCGCAGTTCCCGGACGGTGGACCCCTCATATAGCCTGCGCCGCGCGGGGTGTCAAAAACCGCCTATACTGACGCCGTGCTTCCGCTCCCCGAAGACCTCGCGCACGCGATCGAGCAACGGGGTCGCGATCTGAAGATCCTGGCCATCCGATTCGGGGCGCTCGGCGACATTCTGCGCACGTTGCCGGCGGTGCGTCTGGTGCGGCGCGCGCTCCCGGACGCGCGCCTCGCCTGGGCGGTCGATCAGGGCTGGCGTACGATGCTCGACGGTCATCCGGACATCAACCACGTGGCCGCCTTCCCGCGCTCGCGGTGGGACCGGCTGCGGAGATCGCCAACGCAGTGGCCGTCGATCCTGCACGCCTATCGGGAGTGGCGCGACGAAGTCCGGGGCGCCGGGCTCGTTCTCGATTTCCACGGGAATCTCCGGAGCGGGATGACCGGCCGACTGTCGGGAGCACCCGTCCGGATCGGTTTCTCGGGTCACCAGCAAAAGGAGGGCAACCGCTGGCTGACGACTTTGCGCGTTCCTCCCGGCCCGCGGCGCGTCTCACGGCTCGAGCGAAACCTCTATCTGGTGCGGGCCCTCGGGCTCCCCACCGAGCCTCTTCCCGACGGCGCTCTTGCGATCCCGGCGGAGGCCCGGGAAAAGGCGCGCCGGCTGACGGGCCAGACCGTCGGTCCGGATCGCGCGTACGCGATCCTCTCCCCGGGGGCGAGCCGACGCCAGGCGTACAAGCGCCCCCCGGCCCGGCTGCTCTCCGCCGCCGCGAGGGTCGTCGCGGACCGCGGCGTCGCACCGATCGTGGTCTACGGACCCGGGGAGGAGCCCGACGCGCGGCGCGTCGTCACGGAGGCATCGGGGTCGGCGTGGCTGTCGCCCCCCACCGATCTTTGGACACTGGCGGCGTTGCTCCACGGCGCGCGACTGTTCGTCGGTGGTGACACCGGCCCGCTGCACATGGCCTGTGCCGTGGGGTGTCCGGTCGTCGGCATCTACGCCCCGACCGATCCCGTAGTGAACTCCCCGTGGGGCGTCCCCTACCGCGTGATCCATCCGGACGTGGCCTACACCGGGATCAAGAAGATCGACCGGCGGACGGGGCGCTTCGACGAGATCGCGACGACGGAGGTGGAAACGACGATCGAGGCGTTTCTGGGAACGCTTCTGCCCTGCTGACCAGGTGGTGTTCAATCACCGCTTCTCCCGCCAGCTCAGGCGGTGGACCGCGATGCTGAGGCGTGCCATCGCACGGGTCTCGAGCAACCGGCTCTCGAGAGCGGCGTCGTCGCCCGCGTAGAGCCGGGTGAGACGCTCAACGGCATCCGTTCCCAACGGACCGGCCGGCCCGAAGCTCTTGGCATACGAACGTGCCAGGCGGTGCAACGCGCGCACACGGAGGCGGAACGGAATTGCACCGGCAAAGATCGCGGCGTCGTCCAGATCGATGACGAACACCCGGGTCTCGCCTCCGTCTCCGGTCTGGACGAGGAGGTTGCCCAGATTGAGGTCGCGGTGATCGATGCCGCGATCGTGCATCGTTCGAACCAGCGCCATCGCGCCCTGCACCGCAGCGACGGGACGCCCCTCTCGAATCCACGACACCAGATCGCAGGCGCCCGCGATCTCCTCCACGGCCAGCCAGCCACGGTACAGATGGAACGGCCCGCGCTCGAGCAGCAGTGCCACGGCGCGCGCCGTAGCGACGCCGCGCCGGGCCGTCTCCTCGGGGATCGTGAGGTTGCCCACGAGCCGGCCGCGTCCGGGAAAGCGATCGCGCCACAACCCCGCCGTCAGGCCACCGCGGCGCATCTTCTTGAGTAACAGGCGCGTGCCGTCGGCCAGCGCGACCCGCGCCGTGGCGCCGCGGCCTGACGATCGCGCCGGTCCGCCGAGAAGTTCAGCCCACCGATCCGGATCGTTCAGGCCCTCTTCCCTCAGAGCGTCGAGCTGCTCGCTGCGCGCGATGAGCTCGTACCGCCCGCGCTGCTCGACCGCGAACGACCCGCTGAGGGCGTCGGGAATCACGGTGGGCTCATTCCTCGTCGCTCGATGCGGAAACCCACGCGACGCCGATCCCGAGCAGGTACAGCAGGATCATCGGTCCGGCAAAGACGCTCATGGTCATGATGTCCCCCGTCGGGGTCAACACCGCCGCCAGGATGGCGATGATCAGCACCGCGGTGCGGAAGTGGCGCCACAGAAACCGCGGCGTGACCAGACCGATCCGCGCGAAGAACGCGATGAGCACCGGCATCTCGAAGACCGCACCCATCGCGAGAACGATACGGCTCAGAAACTGGAAGGCCGAGCGAAGCGTGATGTTCGCCTGATAGTCACCGCCCAGAGAGATCAGCCAGCGCGCGGCAGTCGGGACGGCCACGTAGTACCCGAACAGACCGCCACCCACGAAGAACAACGTCCCGAAGATCAGGAAGGGCGCCGCGAGCCGGCGCTCGCGCGTGTACAGCCCCGGTGCGACAAAGGCCCACAGCTGATAAAGCAGAAACGGGGAGGCGACGAACACGGCCACCAGCGCCGAGGCTTTCATGTAGATCATGAAGGGCTCGGTGATGTGGATGAAGACGATCTCGCCGCCCTCGAACAGGTATTTCTGGATGGGGGCGAGAACGATCTCGAGCAGCGGTTTATGAAAGAACCAGCAGATGCCGAATGCCGCCGCGAAGACGATCGCGCTCTTGAACAACCTCGACCTCAGCTCGTCGAGGTGGTCCAGAAAGCCCATCGTCTTTTCAGGAGTTTCGCTCTGTTCCGCCATCGGGGGACCGTGGAACGGGGGCCGGGCCCGGTTCGGCTTGCTGCTTTTCGGGTGTCTGCGAGCTCGGTTCGGTCTCGCGGAGAACCGTGTCCTTCAGATTCGTGACGGCACGTCGGGTCTCGCGGGCGGTGTTCTTGATCGCGTCCCGCGTCTCGCGGATCTCCTCCATCTCGATCTCGCGCTCGAGATTCATCTTGAAGTCGGTCGTCGCCTTGCGGAACTCGGACATCGCACGACCCAACGTCTTGCCCAGCTGCGGCAGTTTCCGGGGCCCGAACAACAGGAGAGCGACAACCAGGATCGCGATGATCTCGGGTCCGCCGAGTGGTCCAAACACGTTGTCTCCCGGTCTCGTTCGGAGTCCCGCAAGCCTCAGTCAGCATAATGTCTGGCTCGGGAAGGTGTCAAGAAATCGTAAACGGCGCAAAGCGAGGTCCGGAAAACCACGACTGGGTGGTTTGTTGCTCCGATTGGTCGTACCCTCATATAATCCAAAAGCGGCCTCACGCGACTCGATAGAAGGAGCTTCGCATGACCCGGTCCTCGCGGCGCAACATTCTTCTCGTCATTTTCGTACTCACCGTGAGCGCCGTCGCGGGCGGTCTGTTCGGTAGCGGTCTTCAGGCCGACGCCCAGCCGACCGAGGAACGTCTGCGGACCTTCGCTCATCTGCTCGCGATCGTCGAGGACAACTTTGTCGGTGAGGTCGACTCCGAAGAGCTGGTCGAGTCCGCGATCCAGGGCATGCTCCAGACCCTCGATCCGCACAGCAACTACCTCGACTCGCACACCTTCACCGAGATGAAGGACGAGCAACGCGGGAAGTTCTACGGGCTCGGGATCCAGATCAACAAGCCGGGCGCCGACAAACCGCTGACCATCATCGCTCCCATCGAGGATACCCCCGCCAGCCGTGCGGGTCTGGTGGCCGGCGATGTCATCTACAAGATCGAGGGCGAGGAGACTTCGGAGCTGACCCTTCACGAAGCGGTCCGACGGCTCAAGGGCGACAAGGGAACGCCGGTGACGATCACCGTGCGGCGTCCCTCGGAGGGGACGAGCTTTGACGTCACGCTGATGCGCGACGTGATTCCGACCCACAGTATCCGCGTCTCGCACATGGTCAGCCCGGGTGTCGGGTTGATCCGGATCAGCAACTTCACGTCGAAGACCGCATCCGAGCTCGACGACGCCGTCGAGGAGCTCCGCGCCCAGGGGATGGATCGTCTGATCCTCGACCTGCGCAGCAACCCGGGTGGGTTGCTCGATCAGGCCGTGCAGGTCTCCCAGCGAATCCTCCCGCCCGGCAAACGGATCGTCTTTACCAGGGGACGGGTGGCCGGGTCGGACCAGGATTTCGAGACCAAGAAGAACGGGGCGCCGCTCGACTTTCCGCTGATCGTGCTGGTCGATCGCCACTCGGCCTCGGCGAGCGAGATCGTCGCGGGAGCGGTGCAGGACCACGATCGCGGTCTCGTGGTCGGCGAGAGAACCTTTGGCAAGGGCCTAGTGCAGCGCGTGATCCCGCTCCGCAACGGTGCCGCGGTCGCACTGACGACGGCGAAGTACTACACGCCGTCGGGTCGCCTGATCCAGCGGGACTTCACCGATCTCGACGACTACTTCCTCGATTCGCGTTTGGAGGAAAACGCACAGGAGAGCGGCGGACCGGTCGAACGGGCCGACGACGAAGCCGAGCA
>JBFJTV010000222.1:0-5352 GCA_041625075.1 Candidatus Polarisedimenticolaceae bacterium
GGACGGCAGGGTGGGATCCGTCCGAAGCCGCCTTCGCGGCGGTCGTGCTCGACAGCACGCCGGGCGACGGCATCAGCGAGATCCGAGTCTTCGCCGATCTTGACGGCGACGGCGACACCGACAGCCCGGACGAGGACATCCTGATCCGACATATCGCGAACCGTATCGAGTGGCGGCGTGGCGCGGGGGGCTCCTTTGAGATCCTCGCCGTCGATATCTCCAACGACGCCAACGGCGACAGTACGGTGGAGCCGTTGTTCGTCCCCGATTCGACGACCGACCCGACCCGCGTCGTGGTGCAGGTGACCGCGGAGTCCCCGATCCCGGACCCGGTCACGGGGCAACCGCTGCGCTACACCGTGGCAAGCGACGTCGCATTGAGAAAACGATTATGATCAACCATCAGAAAGGCTCGGCGCTCCTGATCGCGATCTTCGTGCTGGTTCTCTTGACCGGCATGGGGGTCGCGCTTCTCGCTCTAACCCAAAACGAGGTTCGGACGAGCCGGGTCGACCGGCACTCCAAGCAGGCCTTCTATCTCTCCGAGGCCGGCATCGAGGCCGGACGGCAGTGGCTGTTCAACCTCCACGGCAACGATCCGCTGGTCGATCCCTTTTCGGACGATCTCGACGCCGCCGCGGGTGCCAACGACACGGTCGATCTCGACCCCGACAACCTGGCTCCCATCTTCGACAGCTCGGGCGCGCTGACGGGCTTCAGCGGTGTCGGCGACGATGATCCCGTCCTGGGGCCGACGGTCCTGGCCGACGGGTGGTACGCGGTCTACGTCACCAACGATCCGATCGAGGGCATCACCGACCAGAGCGACGACGACCGGCGCGTCATGCTTACCGCCGTCGGTGTCGGCCGCGACCGTTCGTTCGAGATCTCCCAGGCAATCCTCGAGCCGCGGAGACCGTTCCCGAACGTGTTTCCGGCAACGATCACGATGCTCGGACCGACGCCGTCTTTTGGTGACGCCAACAGCTCTTCGAAGGTGTTCAGCGGCGACGATTGTAACGGCGCCGGAGATCCGAACCTCTCGGTGCCGGTCGTCGGTGCGGTCGGGCCCGCCGCCGAGGCGAGCATCGAGCTCGGGATCAACTCGAACCCGACGTACACCTCGGGAGGCCAGAGCGATCAAGCCGTGTTCGCGGATCTGGCCGACTCGTCGGACCCGTCGGTTTCCGGGTCGCTGTTCGGAGAGATCGATACCGGTTGGACCGAGTGTGAGATTCTGGTGCAGATGCTCGAGGACATTCGGTCCGTTGCCGACGTCATCTGCCAGGAGGGAGTGGCGTGTGCGCTGCCGCCGTCCTCGCCGGGGCGTGTCATCTACGCGGAGGGTGACTTCGATTGGGGCGGCTCGGACTCGGGCGAGGGTCTCATGGTCGTCACCGGTACGCTGACGACGAACGGCAGTGCATCGTGGATCGGGATCCTCCTGGTCGTCGGCGAGGGCGTCTTGCTGCGCAGCGGTGGCGGCGCCGGCGTGATTTCCGGGGCGACCCTGGTGGCGGACATCGCCGGCCCGGACGACATCTACGGAACCTCCGACGATTGCACCGGCGGGACCAACGGGTTCGACACGGCGATTTACGACGAGTCGGGTGGGGGAACGAGCGACACGTTCTACTGCAGCACCGACATCGCGGCCGCGACCCCCGTGACGCATTATCCCGTGGTCGATTTCCGGCAGCGCTAGGGCAAGGCTTGACCATGGGCACGGACGGCACGCAGGAGAGAGAACCGGCCGCTTCGAACGCATCCGCCTCCGAAAACCACGACTCTCCGCATCGCCGGCGGCCGTACGACCGCGAGTTCGAGCCTGCGATCCGCGAAGGGTTTCTGACGGTCGCCCAGGCAGCCCAACGGAACAATCGCCAAGCTTACGCCAGCGCTCTGTGCCGGCGTTACGGTCTCACGAACGAGCTCGCGCTGGAGGTCGCCGACAATCGCATCCGGCTCTACGAGGCGCTCCGACGACGGGTCACGCCGGCGCACGTCTCCCGGGCGCCCCGCTTTCGGTTGAGCCGCCGAGCCGCGGTCTGGATCGGGGTCGTCGCGGCCGTGACGGTGCTCGGACTCGCGGGTCAGATGGCGTACATGTGGAATCGCCAGGTGGAGACAGCGCGGGAGCTCGAGCGGAGATCGATGGAGCAACAAAGCCAAGGTGGCGCCGACGCGTTTCCGAGCCCTGGCGTCGAAACCTCGCGCGCCAAGATCGAGCGCGACGCCCAGGGCCGTATCACCCGCGTGACGGCCACCCGATCCGACCAGGTGATGGAGACGATCTGCAGCGAGGCCGTGCCGCTGGGCTATTGCGTGACACTCGACATCGTTCAGGTCATGCGGGAGTATCCGGACGCCAGGGTCGCGCGTTTCACCGACGCCACCGACCCGGACAAGGCCTGGATCGTCCACCTCCGTCGCGATCGCCGCGCCGGTCTGTGGAGCGCCGGCGACGGGCACAGCCCGCTGGTGGCGGTCATCGATCCGGCGACCGCGCGGTTCGGAAACGCGATCGGACGGGAGACCGAACCATGAAAAACACCGCTATCGCCGTCTTGCTGCTCGCCGCGGTGCTGGCGACCGGTTGCTCGACGTCCGTTTCCGTCGACACCCGCCCGCCCACGACAAAGCCGAGCAAGCCGCACCCCCGTACGACAGAGCCGAACGAGCCGCGGCCGCCCGCGCCGGAGCCCGGCGAGCCGCGGGCGACGGGGGCCGTTTCCCATCCCGCCCACCTCGGCATCCCTCCCGGACACCTCCCGCCGCCGGGCCAGTGTCGTGTCTGGCTCCCCGGCCGCCCGCCGGGGCACCAGCCCCCGGCGGGAAGCTGCCGCCGCCTCGAGAGCGAGGTCCCGGTGGGCGCATGGCTCGTGTATCGCCCGACGAAGGACCGCAAGCACGTGCGACTGTCGGTGTACGACGCCAGCCATCCCGGTAACGTCGTCTCCATCGCGTTGTACGACGCAAAGAGCGGTAGCTTCGTACGGGTCGAGGCGACCTACTGAGCGAGCTGCCGCTCCCGGAGCGTCCCGCGGGACGGAGGCGCTATCCGTCCGTCAGCGGTTTGACGAGACCGGCGTAGCGCTTTTCGATCTTGAACCCGAACGAGTAGAAGTACTCGGGACGGAAGAAGCCCGTGGTGACCGCCTCGACACCCGCGGCCCTGAGGCGGTTGAACAACTCGTGCATCAACCCGTTGGCCACGCCGAGCTTGCGGTAACGCTCGGCGACGACGATTTTTTCGAGGTGTGCCGACTTCCCGTCCTCCTCGATCTCGTAGAACATGCCGCCGACCAGCTGGGCGCGCTCGTTGAGCGCGACGAGATACTGGTGCTCGGGACGGAAGTGGACGTCGAGATTCGCTTCGAGAAACAGGCGGTGTAGACGGCCGACCTCCTTCGGGTTCAACGCGTGACGCACGATGAACGGTCGGCCCTCTGCGTCCTGGAGCTTGACGACCATCTCGCTCTGGTGCCGTCCGCCGAAGTCGGAGTGGACGTAGCCGGCCGCGTCCTCGGGGCGAAGGTGCGGGAACGACAGCCGGGCCAGGAAATAGTCCTCGTCTTCTCCCAGCTGGACGTGCGCGCGAAGGTCGCCGACGGCGTCGGCGAGCGCGTCACCGACGAGCTCGCACTTACGCATCCTCGCGATGATCGCCTCGAGCCCCTCGATGAGCTGTGGCTCGCCGTTATGAAACACGCCCTCGCGGAAGAACCGAACGCGGGTCTCGGGATACCTGGCCGCCAGGCGCCGAAGCCCATAGGTGTCGTACAGCTCCTGCATCGTGCGCGCCCTGGCCTGTCGGGTGGCGTCGCTGCTGAGCCGTGCCCAGCGGCGGTAACGCTGCGCCGCGAAGAACAGCCTCATCGGCAGGAAGCCGCGATTCTCGACGACGGCGAGGTAGCTCTGGAGCGCTGTCTGCAGATCTTCCGGGATATCGCCGCGCCCGGATGCGAGTGCCTCGCGGAACATCGCAAGGCCGTCCTCTTCACCGACCACCTCGAGCACCGACGAGAAGATGACGTCCCACCCGACGATCCCCGCGAGGACCGGATAGTCAGCTTCGACGGGCTCGACAAAACGTGTCCTGAACGACCGGATCATCGAGATCAGACCCGAGAACGGCTGCCTTGCCGACACCGACACCAGGCGCGCTCCCACCTGGTAGTCGAAACCGGGAACGATCACCGCGCTCGGCGACGGGTCCGACAGCTCCCACAGCCGGCCGGTCCGATCCCAGAAGTCGACGAAGGTGCTCATCGCGCTCCACGCAAAAAACAGCCACATGTGGCGGGTACGATCTTCATCGTCGGTCTGTCGCGTCAGTCGTCTGAGCGCCCGCTCGAGGTTCTCGCCTGCGATGAATTCCTCGCTCCACAGATCCTGCTCTTCCCAATAGCCTCCGTAGTCCTCCACGACCGGGTCGCGATCGCCACGCGGCTCGCCGCACAGGATCAGCCACTGGATTTCCTCGCGGATCTGTCGGGGCGTGAGGTCGTGGTTGACGTTGGCCGCGATCTCATGGGTTTCCTGATGACGCGTCTGGACCGTGATGCGGTAGACCGACTTCCCGGAACGACTCCCGAGCAGTCGCACCGAGACGCCGCCGGGCGGGATGTCGCTGAGCCTGACGGTTGCGCTGCCGGAAAAGAGGAAGACCGCTTCGCGGAGGAAGCTCGTGTGTCGTATCGCGGCGAGCAGCCTGCGCCGGTCCTCGTCGTCGATGCCGGTGTCGAAGGCGACGACGTCCTCCCAGCGGTACTCGTGCCCCGTCTCGGGGTCCACCGCGATGCGCTGCCCTGGCCCCAACCAGTGGCGGAACCCCTCGCGGAGCACCTCCGCCGCTTGCAGCGCCTCCTCGCGGACGCCCTCGATCTCGGAGAGCAGAGTCACCCGCACCAGAAACGCCCGCAGGCGGCGATAGCGAGTGGGGTGCGCGGCCCCGTACTCGGCCAGAAAGCGCAACAGCGACGCAACACGGCGGGCGTGCTCGGCCGTCCACGCGTCGCTCCGACAGATCTTACGGGTGGCCCGGATGAAGGCGTCGAGCTTGGCATCGGGAAGATCGTGCTCGCACAGCAGCGCGCGCGTTTCCTCGTCCAGCAACACACCGGGTGCTGCGAGAAAGGCGCTCAGTGTCGATCCGAAACGCGCGACCTTCTCCGCCGGCACCAGAACCTGGAACGCGCGTTTCCGGACATCGGGCGACTCGCTTGACGCGGCCCGCGCGAGAACGAGGCGCGCGGGTTCGGCCAGGTCGCCCTCCTCGTTGCCGAGGGCCTTTTCCAGCACGCGGACCGCGGCAGCGGACGCCTCGTGACCGTCGGGCGCGTCGAGCAC
>JBFJTV010000223.1:0-5325 GCA_041625075.1 Candidatus Polarisedimenticolaceae bacterium
AGAGCCTCCCGGAGATCGGAATCTTCCCCGCACGCTCGGTCGAGGAACGACGACCGTTCGAGCGCCGAGAGCTGGCGCGCCTGCAAGAAAATCTCGGTAAGCCGGCCGTGGCTCATCTCGTCAACTCGCGCGACAGCCATGCGCGGGCCATGTGCCAGTCTTCCTTGACTGTTCGTTCCGACACGCCCAGGACGTTGGCGATCTCTGCGTTCTGAAGTCCGGCAAACAGACGCATCTCGGCCACCCGACAGCGGCGCTCGTTACGGTCGCCGAGCTTCTTCAGTGCCTCGTGCAGCGCGACGACGTCGGTCCACGGCCCCTCGCCTCGCGCGATGTTTTCGGTCAGCGTGACGCGGCGGAAGTCCCCCCCACGCTTGTCCGCTCGGCGCTGGCGGGCGTGGTCGATCAGCACGCGACGCATCTGGCGCGCGGCCATGGCGTAGAAGTGGGTCTTCCCGTTCCAGTCGATGCGATTCACCTCGACCAGGCGCAGGTAGGCCTCGTGGACCACTGCTGTGGCGTCGAGGGTGTGTCCGGGACGTTCGTCCCGCATCATGGTCCCGGCGAGAGCGCGCAGCTTGTCGTAGACGAGAGGCAGCAGTTGCTCGGCGGCCTCCCGATTGCCCCGGCTGTGGGCCAGCAGCCGGCTGGTGGTACCCGACCGATCGTCGTCGGACATCGAGATTCCCGATTCCGCGGATTATACCCCGTCCCGGCCGTCTACCTTTTTTTTCTGCCCAACTCGACCTCTTCTTCCGCCTGGGGGATTGGAGAGCAGACAGGGGTCCCGATGGACAGGATCCCCGAAAGGAAGGAGGCTCGCCATGAAATACAAAATGATGCTGACGATCGGGATCGTGGCTTTCGCCGTGGGGTGTGTCCCATACTCGATGAAGCGAACGCCCGAGCTGCCGAAAAAGCGCAACCTGCCCGCCGTCGAGAACCCGCCGGCCATCCGGTTGGTGGTCAACGATATGACAGGCGGTCCAGTGAGAGTCGCCACGGCAGTCGACCACGCGAAGAAGAAGATGCCGTACCTGTCGACGATCTCGAATGACGTACGCGATCCGGACTACACCATCCAGCTCTTGCTCAGTTACACGGAAGAGGAATCCAATGTCGTGTTGAGCGCGTACTCCCTGGGGTTAATACCGAACTGGGGGTGGCAGGAGGTGTCCGTGAGGGCCACGGTCAAGGACTCCGAGGAAAAAATGCTCGGCGTTTTCGAGTCGCGTCAGAAGAACAAGCACTTCATGCAGCTGCACATGATCTACATCCTTCCCGTCACTGCGCCGGTGGGCTACTCGATGGACCGGAAGATGTGGAACGCCACGGTCCGGGACGCCCTGTTCCAGGCCGGCCAGGCGATCGCCGAGGACCGGGGTTTCGACACCACTGCCTCTCTGATTGCCGGCCGATCTTCGGGAGGTGAGTGATGAAATGCCAGACCACTCAAGTGTCGCGAGGCGCCGCGCGTGTCGGGATCGCTCTTCTGCTGTTCATGGCAGTCTCGGGTTGCACCCTGACCGCTGCGAGAGAGATCTACATCGGCTATCCCGGTCCGATTCGCCCCGATGAGGAGGTCGCCACTCTGCTCCTCAAAGAGGCCGATTGGGTCATGATCGATCGAGATGGAATTCATCTCAGCAAGTTCTACGCTCAGATCAAGCTACTCCCGGGAGAGCATCACCTAGAGTGGAGTGAGACGTTCGTGGTGAGCGTCTTGGTCAACCCCGAGATGGAGGATTCGGCCGTCTGGGGCGAGACGGTCACGCTCGAAGCGAATCACACCTACTTGGTCCGTGGGAACCGGAGCACGGGTCCCGGCTATCAGATGTTCCTGTGGATCGAGGATGCCGGAACCGGTGAGATCATCGCTGGGCGGAAGAAACCGTCTCGCATGACCGAAGCTCAGAAGAGAAAAGCCGCCGAACGGGAGAACAGCGGTCAATGACGACGGGTGTCAGGAGTCGACTTCATGACGGAGGAGAGTCCGTGGCGAGAACCCTGGCCCCGATGTCCGCGGCCGGGATACTCAGGGCACCCGTGCCACACGCAGCGTCCTAGAACTGCGCATCGAGGATTACCTCGGATGCCACTCGCTCGTCGTTGACGGCAAACGCCACGTCGAATCGGTTGATGCCGCGCCTGAACTGTTTGACCAGAGGCTTCAAGGGAACTGTCGCCCGAGCAACGTGGCAGTCGTCGTCCATCTCGAATGTCCCGAGCTCGAGAGTCATCGGCGTCTCGATCGTCTCGCCGTTGATCGTGTCGATGACGATAAGGGCAGGGATCTCTTCGACGCAGACGGTCACACGCATTGGCAGATCCTTGAGCTTCTCCTCGGTCTCCATCTCCTCGTAAAGGATCTCGACGGACAGGTCCTGGTCGATCAATGAACTGACGTCGAGCGTGCGCCCTGGACGATCGGACTTCACCTCCGCGACGTACTCCTGGTCGGTGTAGGTGTCGACGAGTGTCCCCGGCTCCAGGACCGCCTTCTTGCCCGTGATGAAGATGAGGGGCCACGCGACAAAGGCCGAGAGGGTCGCCGCGAGTGCGATATTTCCCCGCCCCTTCTTGCCGTAGCCGCCGGCCATCGGAATCTCATCTCCTCCGCCCAAGCGCATCGACACCGCTTCAACTTCCAACTTGCCCTTGATTCCCGCGACCTTGGCCGTCTTCAGGAAACTGACGCGCATATCGATCGGCGCACCTCTCGGGAACACCACGACCCCGTCGATGACCACGTCCCTCCAGACCCGGGCACGAACGGGGTCTCCGACCTGCCATTTCTTCTTCTTCGACTCGACGCGCTCCATGATCTCAGCGTAGACCTTGGTGCCGATCGGAACGATCACTTCTTGCGGGGTTGCTTCTTTCTCGTCTCCCTCGGCGTGGAGAGGACCGAGGGCACCAAGGACCGTGGCCAGGGCCACGGGCAGAATCAATGGCCGGAAGATTTTGCGCTCATACATCGGCTATCCGCCTCCACATCCTCCAACCGATACACCTCTTGCCGTGCCTCCTCGAGCGCCCCGCTGGCCTGATCCACATGATCCAGAACATTGGCGGCCCCATCGCAGTATTTGGGCAGAGGCTACGCTGCTAGGAGTCTGCAAGTCAAATCGGACGGCCGGCAGATTCTCATTGCGCCCCGTTCCCGATGGCAGAAGAGTCTACGGATACAAAAAAACCCGCCTACCATCACGGGTAGGCGGGTTTCGTGTGTCGATGCTGACGGAACGCCGGCGGTCAGCCCATGTCCTTGAGTTGCTTGAGGGGCCGCACCTTGATCTTGGTCGTCGCGGCCCTCGCGGCGACGTCCATCAGCTCACCGGGCTTGAACGGATTCGGCACGCCGTGTCGAGCCTCGCGCGCCGGCACGTGCTTCTTCTCGATCTTCACCAACCCGGGCAACGTGAACGCACCCGGCCCGTTGTCGGCCAGACTCTTGGAGATCTGATTGGATAGCGCTTCGAGCACTTCGTTGACCTGCTTGCGGGTCAATTCGGTCTCGGCGGCGATGGCGTTCAGCAACTCACTCTTGCTCATCGGTTTCTTTCCAGCAGTGTTGCCCATGCTCGTTCGTTCCTCCATACGGGGGGAAGTGATATTCCGACTCCAGGGGCGATAACTAGATTCTGCGCGGAACGATGTCAAGTTCCGGGACGATTTCGGTGGGCCGCCGGTTTTTTTGGTTCCGACCCTCGCCTTGCCAACTTGCTCTCTTTGCAGGAGTTGCCGTAGCCTCCGGTCTTGGACTCGGGAGTTCGGCGGCGACGGGCGCAGCGCAAGCGCAGACGATCGCCCTGGAGCCGCCGCCGGATCTCCCGACGAAACGGAGGAACCATGAAGACCCCCGGAAGGGACGCCGTGATCCGCGCGGTCTCCGCGACGCTGTTGATGGTGGGGCTTTTCGCGAGCTGCTCGTCGCCGCCCGGGGAGGAGGACGTCCCGGTGGACGCCTGGATGGCTCTCTACGAAGATCGCGATTTCTTTCGCCTACGGGATGAGCTCCGGACCGCCGGTCCCGTGAAGACACCGAGAGTCCAATTCCTGCGCGCCGTGGTCCAGCACGCGTTCAACCGCCCGATCGAGTCCAACACCACCCTCGAGGAGCTGCTGCCGCGCGACGACGTTCCCGGCAGCCTGCTCAAAGATGCGATGTTTCTCCGGTTGAACAACCTCGTCCGCCTCTATCGCTACGCCGACGCCGCCGGCGTTGCGGGAGAGATCGTCGCCCTCGACGATTCAGTGCTCGAAGAGGAGGAGCGGAACAACGCTGACAACACGCGCAAGCTGATGGAGGCCCTTGCCGATGTAGCGCCGCAGGAAACGGTCGTTCGAGATGCCACGGTGCTCGACTACGGGGCCGACGGGCGCATCTCCGTGCAAATCGACGGCACCGCTTACCGCATTCCCCTCGATACGGGTGCCAATCTCTCCATGCTCATGCGTTCCGAGGTCGAGCGCCTCGGCCTGCGAGTCCGGCCGGCCGGAATCAAGGTGGGTACCTCGACGGACATGAAGGTGCACGCGGACTTGACCGTCGCCGACCGTGTCGAGATCGGCAATATCGAATACCGTCACGTCGTCTTTCTCGTTTTTCCGGACGAGCTGCTGACCTTTCCCGACGGACACGTGATCGAGGGCGTGATCGGGTTTCCGTTGATCGAGGCCATGGGCGAGGTGCGGTTCCGTCGCGACGGTTCTCTCGAGATCCCGGACGAGATTCCCGAACGGGACCTCCAGAACCTGGCGCTGCACCAGCTCGAGCCGCTCGTTCGAGTCGGCTACCGAGGCGACGGACTCGTCTGCCGGCTCGATACCGGTGCGGACGATACGAGCTTCTACGAACCGTTCTTCCGACGCTATCCCGCACTGTTCGAATCCCTGGGAGAGCCCGAAACCGTGAAGGCCGCGGGCGTCGGCGGAATCCGTACCCTCGCCGCGTACATGCTCCCGAGCATCGAGTTCGAGCTCGGCGGCCTGCCGGTCACGATGGAAGACGTCGAGGTCTACACGAGCTCGATCACGGACGAAGAGTCCAACGACCTGCACTGCAACATCGGCCGCACGGCGCTGGCCGATTTCGAGGAGTACGCGATCAACTTCCGGTCGATGGCACTGACCGCGCGTTAGCTAGCCGGTCGATCGCCGAGAGCTTGCAGCAGCTCATCACGGCGGGCCGCAACTGATGAATCCAATCGGAACCTGAGCGCCTCGTTCAGGTCCACGACGGCCAGTCGCGAACCATTGGAGCTCCGCGGATTCCCTCAGGGTGGTTGTGGGTAACTTCCGCGCTCCTCTTTGCTTCGCGAA
>JBFJTV010000224.1:0-5314 GCA_041625075.1 Candidatus Polarisedimenticolaceae bacterium
GGTCGATCCGGAGGCATTGCCCGCCATCGGGGTGCTGGAGAAGTACTTCGGGATCGCGGTCGGCTCCGCCTCGAAGGACGACGGCGGTTTCTACTCTACCCTGCGGGTCCTGCACGCGAAACGATGAGCTGCGCGGTTTCGTCCGGGGGGCACTGCTCGACCGCGATCGCCGCTGCGGCGGCTCTTGGCTTCACCCTGCTGGCCGCGACTCCGGCCGAGACGGATGCGCAGAGCGTCGATCCCGTGTTCGCGCTGGGAAGCCCCGAGATCTACAAACTCGACTGGAACACCCGGGCGATGGTCGCGCACGACCTCAACGGTGACGATCGCACCGATCTCGCGGTGATCAACAACGATCGTGGGCGCATCGATCTCCTCTATCAAAAGAAGCCCGGCAAGGCCGAACGGGACGCCCGCAGGAGGAAGCCGTCCCGGACCTGGGAGCCCGTGCTCGAGGACGCTCGCTTCCGCAAGGAAAGCGTGGTCACCGGGGTACGCATGTTCGCACTGGCCGCGGGCGATCTCAACGGAGACGGCCTCACCGATCTCGTCTTTACCGGCACACCGGACGGGCTGACCTTCCTGTTCCAGCACCCCAAGGAGACTTGGATCGACAAGACCGTCCTCGAGTCCGAAAAGGCGGCGCAGTGGGTCACGACCGTGGTCATCGATGATCTCGACAATGACGGTCTGGACGACCTCGTGGTGCTGGGTTCCGAGGAAGTGCTCGTTTTCCACCAGCGCGAAGGAGAAATGTCCGGACCGCAACGCTACCCGCTGGCCGACGACGGCTGCTACGGTTTGCTTGCGCGTGACCTGGATGGCGACGGACGGATCGATCTGAGCTATCTCGCTCCCAAGAGCCGCTACGCCTGGCGCGTGCGGTTCCAGCGCCAGGGCGGCGATTTCGGCCCCGAGCGTGCGTTCCGGATGGACACCCCGCTCCGCGATCTCGAGCCGCTGGCGCTACCCGCGGACGGGAGGCTCGCTTTCGCGTCGGTGCAGGCCAAGACGGGGTTGATCGATCTGGCGGACCTGACCGAGCCGGACGAGGCCGACGGTATCCGGCTCGCCCCCCGCGTCTACTCCACCCCGTCGGCCGACAACTCCAAGGGGAGCTTCACCCTGGGCGACTTTGACGGCGACTCGCTGATCGATCTCGCCGTCGGCGACGGACGGGGTGCGCAGGTGTGGCTCTACACCCAGCTCGAGGACGGCAGCTTCGCGCAGCCCACCGCGTTCCCGTCGTTATCGGAGGTCAGGTCGCTGGCGTCGGGAGATGTCGACGGTGACGGAAGAGCCGAGATGCTCGTGGTGAGCCCGAGCGAGCGGGCGCTCGGGATCTCACGGTTGTCCTCCGAAGGGCGTCTGAGCTATCCGAAGATCATCTGGGGTGAGGGGAAGCCGCTTGCGGTCGCCGCCGCCGATCTCGACGGCGACGGCGGTCTCGAGATCGCGACCGTCGTCGCAGACGACGGCACGCGGAGCGTGTTGATTCTGGAGCCCGCCGATCCCGCCGGGAGTTGGGACGAGAGACTACGCGTCGTTCTCGACGGGTTGCGCACCGATCCCGCCGCGCTCGAGGTCATGGATGCGAACCAGGACGGTCGGCCCGATCTGGCGGTCTACACGCTCCAGAGCCCGATGCGTCTGCTGATCCAGAACGACGACGGCACGTTCCGCGATATCTCCAACGATGAGGGGTTCCGCCGTGGGCTCGTGGATGGAGTCGAGGCGGGCGCGGTGAGTCTGGGTGACGTCACCGGGGACGGCAAGGACGAGATGCTGCTCGCCGGCGAGGGTTTCGCGCGTGCCATGATGGTCGACGAGGACGGAGCGATGACGGTTCTCGATCAGTTCAACGCCCGCAGCAGGGAGGACGCGATCGCCGTCGCGTTGTCGGTCGAGCTCGAGGACAACGGGGAGCCCGAAGTGCTGCTCGTCCGTCAGGGCGGCGAACAGCTCCAGATCCTGCATCGGGACCGTCGCGGTGTGTACCGGCATGCCGAATCCGTGGAGGTGGGCCGTATCGAGGTCGTCGGGGGGGCGGCGGTCGATCTCGCCGCGGATGGTCGCTCGGACATCATCGTGCTCGGCGAGGACCGCTTCTGGTGCATCCCGTTGGGGGCGGCGGATCTCGATATCCGGGCGGTGGACACGCACGAGGGAGAGCTCGACGACATGAGCTATGTGGACCTCGTCGCGGGCGATCTCGACGGCGACGGTCGAGACGATCTTCTGGCGGTGGACTCCCGCGACTCGCGCATGCTCGAGATCCTGGCCTGGGACGACGCTGAGGGGTGGAGCGGCGCCTACCACTTCACCATCTTCGAGGTCGATCCCTCGTACCAGGGACGCCAGGGGTCCGCCACGGAGCCACGCCAGGTGTTGCTCTCCGATCTGACCTCGGACGGCAAGCTGGACGTCGCGCTCCTGATCCACGATCGCATCCTGGTCTATCCGGGTCTTTCCAGCGCCGTTCGGTTCGAGGAATTCAAAGTTCAGGTTCCCTGAACATTCGCGCGACCGAAATCATTGAATCGCCCCCGCGGTTAGAGTTAGTCTGACAACCGCCCCCCGTCGGGGTCTGACCCCTGAATCATGACCGGGGTCTGGCACTGAATCATGAACGGGAGACGAGAGGGTCGGACGTGCGGGTCCTGATCGCATTGTTGCTCGCTCCGGTCGCGATCTCGGGCGCGGCCTCCGCAACGCTCGATTCCCCGACGACGTGTCTCGTGTGCGGCGAGCTTCACGACACCGCCGATTACCCGGTCGAGTACCGGGGGCAGACGCTCCATCTGGACCGCCAGGAATGCGTCGACCACTTCCACGAGGCCGCGCGCACCGGCGATCTCGATCCGATCACATCGAGCATCGAACCCCGCTCGATGCTTTTCCAGCAAGATTCCCACGAGAACCCCGCTCTTGCGAACGCCTACTTCGGCGCCGGTCTTTTCGTCCTGGTCGGCCTCGCGTGCGGCGGTTTGACCGCCGTGCTCGCCATCCAGAAAGGACTCCCGGCGCGGATGTGGTTCGTAATCGGTTTCTTGCTCTCCGTCTTCGGTGTGATCGCGGTCATCGTCACGAAGAGCCGCCCCACGACCTTCAGCGCTCGCGGCTGCCCGAAGGAGCCCCTGACCCGCGACGAGGCGATCTGTCCGGAGTGCGGTCACGCCAACCACCCGTCCGCCACTCGCTGCCTCGAATGCGGGACGACCCTGACGCCCGCCGTCGCGTCCGAGGTGGAGCTGGCACGCCGGGCAGAGACCTAGATGGGAGCGATCTCCGCGATCCGGTCGCGTATCGACGGCCTGCTCTCCGCCGGGGACATGCCCACGCGCCGTCCCGTGCTCAGGCGGCACAACGAGTCGAACGTCAAGAATCTCTACATCATCGGCGATCTCGCGGGGGCCCCGGTGATCAAGCTGGCGATGCAGCAGGGCTACGACGTCGTCGAACACATCGCCTCGCTGCCCGACGCGCGCGGCGAGAGCCCCGACGTCTTCGACGTTCTGATCGCAGGCGCGGGCGCGGCCGGTCTCAACGCGGCGCTCGAGGCCTCCGAGCGCGGGCTCAGCCACCTGGTTCTCGAGAAGTCGAAGCTCGCCAATACCATCGAGAACTTCCCCGAGAAGAAGTGGGTCTACGCCGAGCCCGACACCGTGCCGCCCAAGGGCAAGCTGTGGCTCGACGGCGCGACCAAGGAAGATCTCATCGCCCGCTGGCACGAGATCGTTCAAGACAACCGCCTTAACGTGAAGACCGAAGAGGGTGTCGAGTCGATCGCGAAGGACCAGCAGGGTCTGTTCGCGGTTCAGACGTCCAAGAGTGTCTACCGTGCCAAACGCGTGATCCTCGCCATCGGGCAGCGCGGGAACCCGAGAAAGCTCGACATTCCCGGCGAGGACCTCGACCACGTATACCACCGGCTGTACTCGCCAAAGCAGTACCACGACGAGGACATCGTCGTCGTCGGTGGCGGCAACTCGGCAGTCGAGGCGGCACTCGCGCTGTCCGAGCTAAACCGCGTGGTGTTGTGCTACCGCGGCGAGAGCTTCACACGCATTTTCAAGGACAACGAGCGCAAGCTCGACGAGGCCGTCCAGGCCGGTCTCATCCGGGTCATCTTCGAGTCGAACATCAAGGAATTCCGCAAGCGCGATTGCGTCGTCGAGGCCAGACGCGACAGGGGGCTCAGGCTCATCGAGCTCCCGTGCGACCACGCGTTCTGTCTGATCGGTGCCGAGCTGCCCGTGGGATTCTTGAAGTCCGTGGGCGTCAAGCTCGAGAACGAGTGGTCGGGGAGCATGCTCGGAGCCTCGGCCCTGACGGTATTGGCGCTGGTCGCGATCGGTCTCGCGGGCCCCGACGATCGCATGGCCTCGATCGCTTCCCAGTTGCCGCCGTGGTCGGCGCTCGTCACCGCGGCGGTCTCGGTGCTCGGTCTGATCGGTCTCGGTGCGCGCGGGAACCGTTACGCCTGGCTCGGCTTCGCGTTCATCCTTACTTACACGGTCTACGGAGCCAAGGTCGGCAAGGGCGAGGAGTTCTGGCCGTTCCGAGGCTGGGGATACGAAGCGCTCTCGATACTCGGCCGACCCTGGGCGTTCTGGTACACGGTCCTTTACACCCTGCTCATGACCGTCTTCGGCATCGAAGCCATGAAGCGGTGGGGGTTCGACCGCAAAGACAAATTCCAGATCTGGCGCTACGTCTCGTTGCTCTCCTTTCAGTGGGTCTTCTTCTTCATCGTTCCCGAGTTTCTCTTTCAGTGGGCGGTCGAGTATCAGTGGGTGGGCGAGCGTCTCGCGAGCGACCCGGCCTTCGCGGGGCAGGCATGGCGCTCGTACGGCATCGTGTACGCCTGGCCGTTGTTCTTCTACACGTTCTTCTACGATCCACACGTCATCTGGGTCGTCTGGGGCGTGTTGCTGACGTTCCTGGTCCTGCCGCTGTTCGCGTTCTTCCACGGCAAACGCTACTGCTCGTGGATCTGCGGGTGTGGCGGGTTGGCGGAGACCCTCGGCGATCGCTGGCGGCATCTCGCTCCGAAGGGGAGAACGAGTATCCGGTGGGAGTGGATGAACATCGCGGTGCTCGTCTTCGCCGCGGCGGTGACCGTCGGCATCCTCGGTCGCGACGTGGCGCAATGGCTGCGCGAACCCGCCGAGACCGGTCTCAACGTCTACCGCATCCTCGCCGACGTCTGGCTCGTGGGGATTCTCCCCGTCACGCTTTACCCGTTTCTCGGCGGCAAGGTGTGGTGCAGGTACTGGTGCCCACTGGCCAAGCTGATGCATCTGTACTCGAA
>JBFJTV010000225.1:0-5284 GCA_041625075.1 Candidatus Polarisedimenticolaceae bacterium
CGGGCCGCCGACGGGCACGATGTGGTAGATCCAGGCAGCCTCGAACTGCTCGCTGAACCGCATCTCCGCCGCGCTGGCGGGAAGTAACATCGCCATGAAGTACAGGATCACCAGGTGACGGTTTGACGTCGCGAGCGATTCCAGCCCCCCGGAAAGCGAGTCCTCGGCGACAAACAGCATCACTCCGCTGAAGATCAACACCACCGCGACGAGAGGATAGGTGCGTCGCTTGAAGTTCCTGCTGCGAGCGCACAACCGCCACGTCCATTCGAATGCGGCCCGCTCCGCCCCCGGTCGCGCGGCAACTCGCGCCAAACGCTCCACCCAGGAACCTGCCGGTTTCGGTGGTGCATCGGGGTCGCGACGGGCTTTCGCACCGTGCAACCGACGAAAGCTACCGGACAACAGCACCACCGCAAGCAAGACCACCGCCGCGAGGGCGACCCCCATCGCCGTCAGGGCCCAACGCGTCGCGTCACCGTTTCCGGCAACGATGTCCACAGGTGCGGCCAGCCAGGTGGGCGGGTAGAACCAGATCCACCGAGTGTCGCTGATATCGAGGGTCTTCAGCTGAGTCATGTCCATCAGCCGCGGCATGATCTGGTAGCCGCCGACAAACACGAGGGTCATCGCGATCTGCACGTAGAGGATGGCGTCACGCAGCTTTTCCTCGTTCAGAAAACGCATGATCAGAAGATAGAGAACCGCGACGACCCCGATCGCCATGACGTTGCCCGCGATCAATCCCAGGGCAAACACCGGTGGGAACAGCGGGCCAAAGCGGAACGTGCCGATCGCGAACGCGAAGATCGTCAGGCTCAACGTGATCGCCGAGAGAAAGATCAGCACATGGGCCAGTCGCGCGATAAAGAGCGTTCGCGGTGTGACGGGACGCGAACCGAGGATCTCGTGGTCTTTGGACTCGAGCAGCACCGACGAGAAGTCCGTGATCAGTGTCAACGCCACCATGACGATGACGTAGGAATGCACAATGGTCAGCGATACGAGTGCGGACCCCGCCACCGCAATCAGAATGCCGACGAAGAGACCGAAAAGACTGTAGGCGAGCAGCGTGAGCAGGAACGTATTGCGTGGCTTCTTCTTCCTGCGGTGGAAACCCGCCGCGGCGGTCTGCCGCTTCGAATCGAGGATCAGCTTGACCTCGAGGATGGCGCGAAACTGGTCGTAGTTCACGCCGGCGAGTCGCAGCGGCCAGCGGAACAAGCCGACCAGGCCCAGGAGGAGACGGTTCATGAGCCGGCCTGGTCATCGAGCGCGTCGATAAAACGACGGGCGACCGCCTCCTGGCCGCCGGCGCTGGTGAGCTCGGTGAAGATCCTTTCGAGAGATGCGCCCGTGCTCTGACTCTGGAGCTCCTCGAACGACCCGTCCGCGACGATCCGTCCGTCATCGAGGATGACGATCCGATGGCACAACCGCTCGACGACGTCCATGACGTGGGAGCAGTAGAAGATCGTCTTTCCCCGCTCGGCCAGACCCCCGATGATCTCCTTGACGAGGATCACCGAGTTGGCGTCGAGCCCCGAGAGCGGCTCGTCGAGAAACAACACCTCGGGGTTGTGCAGCAGCGCCGCGGCCAGAAGGACCTTCTGCCTCATTCCCTTCGAGAACGTCGCCAACGGCGAGTCCATGTCGGCGGCGAGGCCCAGCATCTCCAGCAGGCTCGATCCGCGACGCTCGGTTTCGCTCTCGGACATGGCGTGAATCTGACCGAGAAAGCCGAGGTATTGTCGCGGTGTCAGCGGATCGTAGAACACCGCGGTCTCCGGAACGTATCCGATGCGGCGCTTGACGTCCAGCGCGTTGGCACGAACATCGAGCCCACAGACCGCGGCCTCTCCCCCGAAGTCGTCGAGCATCCCGACAAGAATCTTGACCGTCGTCGTCTTGCCCGCGCCGTTGGGGCCGATGTACCCGATGATCTGACCCAAAGGCACCTCGAGGTCCACACCCTTGAGCACTTCGAGAGCACCGTACGACTTGATCAGTCCGTGCAGATGGATCGACATCGTGCGACCACCCCGCCAACGTGTCTTCGAACGGATCGAAAGCAGACGGTACCATAGAGAGGTGGATCTGCTGTCGTCAGCGCCTGGATTCTCCGAGGAGGACGTCCGCCGTCTTCTCGCGGATCTCTACGGCGTCGAGGGGAAGATCCGCTCTCTTCCGAGCGAGCGCGATCAGAACTTTCGCGTCGATGCCTCGAGCGGAGAGCGTTACGTTCTCAAGATCGCAAACGCGAGCGAGGATCCTGGTTTTCTCGATGCTCAGGGCCGGATGCTCGCGCATCTCGCCGGGCGGGTCGATCTCTGCCCGCGTGTCGTCCCCGGCGCTGGCGGCGAGACGATCCATCACGTTTCCGGACAGGACGGCCGTATCCATTGCGTACGACTGGTCACGTACATCGAGGGTAAGCCGCTGGCCGGTCTGGACTCACGGCCTCCAGAGCTCCTCAACGATCTGGGTCGATCGTTGGGACGTCTCGATCGAGCGCTTTCCGGGTTTGATCACGATGCTTTCCACCGGGAGTTTTACTGGGATCTCGCCCAGAGTGCGAACGTCGTGCGCGAACATGCGGAGTTGATCGAGGATGAAGGCGTTCGCGACATGGTGGGGCGGCTGACCGCCGAGTTCGAGCGTCAAACCGCACCGAGACTGAGCTCGCTCCGCACGAGCGTGATCCACAACGACGCCAACGATCACAACGTCATCGTGAAGAGCACGGATGACGGCCCGCGCGTCGCGGGTCTTATCGATCTCGGCGACGTGGTGCACAGCTACACGGTCGGCGAGCTGGCCATCGCCGTGGCCTACGCCCTCCTCGATCAGACCGAGCCGCTCGAGGTCGCCGCGACCGTGACGCGCGGATACCACCACGAGAACCCGCTGACACCCGATGAGCTCTCGGCCCTGTACGGTTTGATCTGCCTGCGGCTCTGCGCCAGCGCGGCCATCGCGGCCGACCAGATCCGCCAGCGCCCCGGCGATCCCTACCTGACGGTCAGCCAGCAGTCGATTGCGCGCTCGTTGCCGAAGCTGCTCGAGCGTCCCTTCGCACTCGCCGAGACGGTCCTGCGCGAGGCCTGTGGTTGCTCGCCGCCCGCGCGGTCGACCGCTCGCCCGCCACGTGCCACGGAAGACGTGATGTCGGGGCGCCTCACCAGACTCGGCCCCAACCTCTCGATCGCCTATCGCACCCCCATTCACTTCTCGCGCGGTTGGAGGCAGTATCTCTACGACGTCGATGGCAGACGCTTCCTCGACGCCTACAACAACGTACCGCATGTCGGGCACTGCCATCCGCGGGTCGTTGCCGCGGCATCGCGGCAGATGGCGACGCTCAACACCAACACGCGGTATCTCTACGATGTGCTCGATGAGTACGCCGGGCGGCTCGCGGCGACCTTCCCCGACCCGCTGGAAGTCTGCTACTTCGTCAACTCGGCGAGCGAGGCCAACGAGCTTGCGTTGCGCCTGGTTCGCGCGTACACCGGCGCCCGCGACATGATCGTTCTCGGCGCCGCCTATCACGGGCACTCGACGACCCTGATCGACCTCAGCCCCTACAAGCACGACGGCCCCGGCGGTCAGGGCGCACCTCCGTGGGTTCACACCGCGCCGCTTCCCGATCTCTACCGCGGACCTTATCGTGAAAACGACGCCGATCCGGCGACGAGCTACGCCAAGCACGTCGCCGGAATCGTTTCGGGTCTGCACTCCCGCGACCGGCCGCTCGCCGGTTTTCTCGCGGAGACCTGCCCGAGCGTCGGCGGCCAGATCTTCCTTCCGGAAGGCTATCTGCGCCAGGTCTACGACAACGTCCGAGCCGCCGGGGGTCTCTGTGTCGCCGACGAGGTCCAGACCGGCTACGGCCGCCTCGGCAGCTGCTTCTACGCGTTCGAGGAGCACGGCGTCGTGCCGGACATCGTCGTGCTCGGAAAGCCGATCGGCAACGGCCACCCCATCGGCGCTGTGATCACGACACGGAAGATCGCAGAGCTGTTCGACAACGGCATGGAGTTCTTCAGCACCTTCGGCGGCAACACCGTCTCGTGCGAGATCGGTCTGACCGTTCTGGACGTCGTCGAGGAAGAAGGGCTCCAGCAGCACGCACGTGGCGTCGGAGAGGTCCTGCTCGCCGGACTACGCGATCTTCAACAGACCCACGCGCTGATCGGCGACGTCCGTGGGTCGGGTCTCTTTCTGGGCGTGGAGCTGGTGGCGGATCGCGAGACCCGCGAACCCGCAGCGGCCGAGGCGGACGCGGTCATCAACGACATGCGCGACGAAGGCGTCCTGATCGGCACCGACGGGCCCGACCTCAACGTCCTCAAGATCCGCCCGCCCATGCCGTTCGACGAGCGCGATGCGGAGGTGCTCCTCGAGGGCCTCGACCGAGCGGTGGGGCGAATCTAGTGCCCCGATGCTAAGATCACCGGCATGCGCAGCCCGCAGGCCAAGATCGCGATCGGCACCGTCATCTTCGGTGTTCTGACCATCGGCCTCCTGATCTACGCGATGCTCGGCCAGGCCAAGGTCACGTGCGAGGTCTGCGTTACCTTCCAGGGCAAGACCGAGTGCCGCACGGCCGCCGGCCCCGACCGCGAACAGGCGGTGCGGACGGCTGTCGATAACGCGTGCGGTCTTCTGACCTCGGGGATGACCAACAGCATCAACTGCTCGAACACCGCTCCCGACAGCATCACCTGCGACGACTGACAATTCCCTGATCTTCCGTTATCGCGCGGCCTCGGGCCGGTCGACCGGACCGGCACGGCGGTCTCCGTCCGCTCACCAACGTTTTCGTCGCTCGCCTGTATTTATGGATGGGGGCTGAAAAAGAACCGATAACGGAAGGAGCGACTGATTCCACACGGTCTTTCCGTCGGCTGGGGCATTCAAGCTGACGGCGCACAGACCAGCAGAAAAACTCGAAACGCAACAAAAGGAGGAAGTCATGAGCCGACCCTTACGCATTCTGTCTGTCTTGCTGTTCGCCGGTCTTCTCGCGCTTCCGGCGTGGGGGGCCGAGGGACGAACGCCGGTGTGGGTGCCCGGTACCATTCTGGGGACCGATGGTGCCTACATCGTGACGCGGGATATCGTCGGTGGGGGTCCAATCCCGATCATCGACATTGCGGCGCCGCGAGTGACGCTCGACCTCAACGGCTTTACGCTCGACAATACCGGAGGCGGTACCGCCGCCATTCTCATCTCCGGGCCCGTCGTCGAGGTCACGATTCGCAACGGCACGATCGTGGGC
>JBFJTV010000226.1:0-5260 GCA_041625075.1 Candidatus Polarisedimenticolaceae bacterium
CAAAGACCTCCCCGGACAGGATCGGCAGACGGCGGTGTCCGCTCCGCCCTAGATGGCTGAAGTCGAACCCCAGCACGAGACGAATCGGCTCGCGGTCGAGCTCCGGTACCGAGCCCGAAACGGCTACCTCGCCCAAGGTCTCCCCCGCCTTCGGATCTTCGACGGCGCCGATCGGACAGTCGAGATCGACCGAGGCGATCTCGACCTCGCGACCGTTGACGGTGACCTCGAACTCGTCGGCTCTGAGATCGGGGACCGTGCGACCGCTGCGATCGAGTACGACGACGTCGAGGATCGTCAGCCGGACCTCGACACGTTCCTCGACGTCGGTTCGAATGGGCTCGTCGGGTTCCTGCGAAGGCGAACCGGTCGCGATCCCGGCGACACCGATCACCGCGCCGACGACATGAAATAAGCGCGCTCGCATATCGTCTGTTCCCCGTTCGATTTCAACACGGGCCCCAAGACCGGTCAAGCTGCCGTGGGCGCGGTTTGCTTGCGCGGCGGTTCGTTCTACTATGTCCGCCGTTGCGGACGAAACGACGCGAGGTCGTGTGTGATCACGCCGGAACGCAGAGCGCCGACCCGGGAAGAGCTACTGCAGTACTTCATCGAGGCCGCCAAGCCTCGCGAGCAGTGGCTGGTCGGCATGGAGTTCGAGAAGATGGGTGTCGACCCACGTTCCGGGCGGCGCATCCCATACGACGGCGCTCGCGCGTCCGTGCGCTCGTTTCTCGAGTTCTACTTGCAGCACCGCAACGGCGATCCTGTCTTCGAAGGTGACAACCTGATCGGTGTGGACGGTCCGTGGGGAACGATCACGCTGGAGCCCGGTGGCCAGGTGGAGTGGTCGTCGTCGCCCGCTACGAGTCTCTCAAAGCTCGCCGACGCGCTCGGCGACCACACCGCGGTCATGACGGCCGGGGGGGAAGAACTGGGCATCCACTGGCTCGACGAGGCGCTCGATCCGGCAAGCTCGCTCGCGGACACGCCGTGGATGCCCAAGGCGCGCTACAAGATCCTCGCGCCGCACCTCGGAGCCCGTGGCCGTCTCGCCCACCGGATGATGAAGCAGACCGCGAGCATCCAGGCGGCCTTCGATTTCGAAAGCCCGGAGGACTGGTCCCGGAAGTTCCGCGCCGCCGCGCTGCTCTCACCGGTGGCGGTCGCGCTGTTCGCGAACTCCTCGATGATGGACGGTAAGGACACCGGGTACAGCTCGTACCGCGCGGCGATCTGGCGCGAGACCGATCCCGACCGCTGCGGGCTACCCCCCGTCGTGTTCGCACCCGAATTCGGCATGGAGAGCTGGCTCGACTGGGTGCTCGACGTCCCGACGATCTTCCGCCATCGAGGTCGCGGGCTCGCACCCTCGGGCGCCATGCCCTTTCGCGAGCTGATGGGACACACGGACTGTGCCGCGCCGGCTCTCGAGGATTGGGAGCTGCACCTCTCCGCGATCTTCACGGAGGTCAGGGCGTACACCTACATCGAGGTCCGAAGCGCCGATCTCCAACCCGCGGCGACGATCATGGCCGTCCCCGCGTTCTGGACCGGGATCCTGTACGACGACGACGCGCTATCCGCGGCGCTCGAGCTGGGTGCTTCTCATGGCAGCCACGAGGCTTGGAACGAGGCGATCGAGTCCGCGGCGAAAAACGCTCTCGACGGCGAGGCCGGTGGGCGGCCGCTCCGCGAGCTGGCGGGGAAGGCGCTCGCACTTGCCGCCGAGGGTCTCGGACGGCGCGGACCGGGTGTCGGCGACCCTGAGCGTGCTCTCCCTCCTTTGCAGGCGCTTGCCGAGCGTAACGACCTGGCCATCGGCTAGCAATCCAACCTTTTTCTCGGACGGCGTGCGCCGCTGGCGTGCCCCGGAAGGTCGTCGCGCCGGCTCCATCCGAAACAAGAGACTGTTGTGGTCCGGAATTCACTTGTAGATCGCGTCCCGATCCTGTTTTATTCGGGTAACGAGGAGGACGCATCATGCCCGGACGTCTCACCGTCGCGGCCCTATGTCTGCTCGCCGCTTCCCTCTTTCAACCGGTTCACGGCGAGGAGTATGGCTGGCCCGCACCCTTTACCGACAACAGCTCACCCGATCTCGTGGAGCTGCACTCCGAGCTTCTCGCCCGCAGTCTCACCGATGCCCCGGGCGTTCCAGTCGAGGACGTGCACTTCAAGTCGGACTTCTTCGACATGCACCTGATCTCGGGTGCGATCTATCTCGAGCCCGACGTCCAGGGCTATCCGGTCGGCGCGTTCTTTGCCGGCGAGGCGACGGTGAGCTTTACGCCCGAGTCGCCCCGAGCGCGCCATGCTCTTCAGCGCTATCTCGACAACCACGCGATCGAGCAAATGCCGATCAAGTTCGCCTACTTCCACACGATGCTCGGGAAGTCGCTTCCGGACCAGCTCGGGATCACGTCCGAGCCGACCGCGCCGCTGGAGGCACGTGGCGCCTACGACGAGTGCAAGAAAGCGTTCCGCCAACGCGGTCTTCCGGTCCTGCACTCGTTCCTCAACCGCGAGGGCCGCGCCGCCGGGACGGTCCGTGTGCTGTTCGCGCCCGATACGATCCGCACGGGCGGGGCGTCGAACGCCCACCTGCTGTACTCGTTCGATCCCAACAAGGAGCAAGAGGTCGAGCTCGCGGTGATGGGGCACCCGGACGCGCGTCTGGGCGGAAGACAATGGTTCGAAAAATATCCGTCCTACAAGTTCTTCTTCTGGGACATCACCTCTCACGACGCCGTCAAGCCGGTCTTCAAGCCGCACGGGACGCTGGCGCACTACAGCACCACACTGAACATCGGAAAGGGGCTCGGAACGGTCGAGGAAGAGACCACCGTGGCCTTTATCCCGACGCCCGGTGCGTCGGCTTTGATGTTCGATCTCACGCCGCGACTCGAGGTCGAATCGGTCGTCGGGCCGAACGGCGAGCAGTTGCCGTTCGTCCAGTGGAAGTTCGCGGACGAGAAACCGACGTTCGACGATTGCCTCGTCGTCGCGCTCGACCAACCGCTCGACCCCGAGAGGCCGGTGGAGCTCAAGATCACGTCCAAGGGCCCGCTGTTCGATGCATTTCTCGGGGCGCATCTTCTCGCGGAGGAGGACATCTGGTTTCCGCAGCTCGACGACCCCGAGGGCGCGATGTACGAAGTGCAAGCCTCCGTCCCCAAGAACATGCGCGCCGTCGCGGCGGGAACGCTCCTGTCCGAGGAGGTGATCGAAGGGAAAAAGGTGTATCACTACGCCACGACCCAGCCCGCCGTCTTTTCGACCTTCTACTACGGACCATACGAGGTTTATGAAGCCGACGCGGGCGACACCAAGGTGGAGTTGTTTGCGACGTCAGTGCAGGATGACACGAGCGGTGCGATCGGCGTCAGCGCCGAAAGCCCGAAGTACACGGCAACCGAGATTGCCAACGCGGTCAAGGTCTACAACCAGATCCTCGGTCATCCCCTCGAGTTCGAAAACCTCCGCGTGGCCACCACCCCCACCGGCCACGGCCGAGGATTCGAGGGCCTGATCCTGTTGGCGAAGTACGGCGGGACCTCGTCGGACTCGTCCGCGGCCGATTTCTTCCGCGCCCACGAGGTCGCCCACATGTGGTGGGGCAACATGGTGCGCCCGAAGAGCTGGGCCGAGGATCGCTGGTTGGGCGAGGCCCTCGCCGAGTACTGCGCGATGGAGTACTACCTCGCCCGGTTCCAAAAGCCCGCGAAAACCCAGACCAGGATCCAGGAGGAATGGGTCAAGCCCCTCACCTCGGACTACGGGGTCCCGGTCCAGAGTCTGACCGGTCAGCAATCGACGATACGCTCGACCGACCTGCTACCGCTGATCTCGGGCGGCCAGAACGTCTATACCAAGGGCCCCCTGATGGTCCACCATCTCAGATATGTCTTCAAGGTCATGAAGAAGAACGACGAAGCCTTCTGGCAGATGCTCGAGGACTTCATCGGGCAGTACAAGTACAAGCAGGCGAGCACCGACGACTTCATCAAGGTCGCCGAGAAGCACATGGGTGGCCGTCTCGACTGGTTCTGGAACCAGTGGCTGTACAGCACGACGATCCCGGAGGTCACCTGGAGCTACGACGTCAAGCGGGCCGAGGACGGGTCCTTTCTTCTGACCGTCGATGCCGAGCAGGCCAATACCGAGTTCGTCATGCCGATCCCGATTTATGTCCACATGAAGGGGAAGACCATCGATACCCCGCTGCTGATGCAGGGGAAGACCGGGCAACGACAGGTCAAGTTGCGGACGAAGCCCAGCAACGTGACGCTCAACGACAACAACGAGGCGCTCGTCCGGCTCAAGAAGTCCTGAGATCCGAGAATCGCCGAGCCACCCGCTCCCGCCAGACCGGCGGGCGCGGGTTTTCTTTGCGCCGAGGCCGTTTCTGCCGGATCATGGAAGGCCCGAGTGCTTTCGAGGTTCCGGGTGGGCAACGTGAGATCGAATCCCCGTCTCTTTTCGCTTGCAGTCGTGGCCGCCATGCTGGCGTTGCCCGCGACGGCGGCGCCGTGGAAGTGGGACGCCGGGTTCACAGCCGAGAGCTCGGAAGAGCTCAAGGCGATCCATCACCAGATCCACGGCTCGACGGCCATCACGTCGCAGGACCTCGGCGTGCCGGTCAAGGACGTCACGTTCGAGGCCGAGACGTTCTCCATCCACATAAAAGAAGGTCACCTGTGGGTCGAGCCCGAGATCGAGGACTACCCCGTCGGAGCCTTCTTCGAGGGACGGGCCACGGTGAGCTACGCACCCGCGAGCCGCAAGGCGCGCGGCGACATGGAGTACTTCTTCCAGAAGGGAACTCTCGAGGACGAGCCGATCGAATTCGCGTACTTCTACACCCTCCGCGGAGCGTCGATTCTCGAGCAGCTCGGGATCGAGGGTGAGCCGGTTCGTCCCCTCGGGGGCGCAAGCGCCTATGCGAACTGCAAGCTAGCGATTCGCCAGCTCGGGCTCTCGCTCACCGAGGCCTTCCTCAACCGGAACGGGTACGGGCACGGCACCACCCACGTGCTGTTCGCGCCCCCCTCGATCCGCGGTCCGAACTCGCGGAATGCCTACCTGCTGTACTCCTTCGACCCCTCGAAGAAGATGGAGGTCTATCTGTCCGTGTTCGGGCACGGCTCGCTGATCTCCGACGCGGACTACCGCCACTTCTTCTACATCGTGGCTCGCTCGCGGTCGAAGCCTCGTCGTTACCGGCCTCAAGGCGCAGTCGACGAGTACATCGTGGATC
>JBFJTV010000227.1:0-5249 GCA_041625075.1 Candidatus Polarisedimenticolaceae bacterium
AGCGCGCCGTCGAGGTCGCCGAGATTCGAACGCAGCACGCCGCGGCCGTAGAAGCCCTCGGCGTTGGTCGGTTCCTCGGCCGGCGGGGTCAGCTTTCTCGCGGCCACGCTCGCGAAAGTGCGCGCCCGGTCGCACAGCTCGGGCTCGCCCGTGTACGCCAGCTCGATCGCCTTGAACGCCTCGAGCGCCTTGGCGTGCTCGCCGTCGTGGAGAAGCTTGATCGCGGCCTCGAAATCCCGCGTCGCCTTCTCGAAGGCCTCGGACAGCGCCGCGGGCGTGGGCTGCTTCGTCTCTTTCTTCGAACTCGCCTTCTTCGTGGTCGCCATGCGTCGTTTTCCTCCAGCGTGACGTGCTTTTTTCTCTACTCTGCCGGCGTAACCACGCATCCTAGCGCGCCGCCCACCCCGAATCAAGAATGGGGTCAGACCCTGAATCATGCACGGCGTCGGTACCAAATCATGAACGGGACCTAAATCGGGCAGAGAGGCGGGGTAAGATGAGCCCCATGGACGGCTACATCGCGCTCGGAAGCAACCTCGGCGATCGCGAGGCGCACCTCCGTGCCGGTGTCGAGGGCATGATTCTAGAGGGGATCGTCCCCAGGGCCGCGTCGTCGGTGTGGGAAACCGAACCGGTCGGTTCCGAGTCGTCGAACGCGTTTCTCAACATGGTGGTGCGCGTGCAAACCGACCGGAAGCCGATCGAGGTCCTGGACAGCTTGCTCGCGATCGAGCGTGGCGCGGGCCGTGTCCGCGGCCGGCGCAACGAACCTCGAACGCTCGATCTCGATCTACTGTTGCTGGGCGACGTGCGCCTCGACGATCCGCGGCTCGTCCTGCCGCACCCCAGAATGTGGGACCGCAGGTTCGTGCTTGCACCGCTGGCCGAGCTCGCGCCGGCCCTCCGGAACCCAAAGACGGGTCTGACGGTTCGTGAAACGCTACAAACAATCGGTGAGCGACCGTGGGTGCGTCTTGCCGCACCCGCAACGACACCCCTATAATTCAGGCGCTCTCGGGAGCTCACCGATCCATGAAGTTCAGAGTCATCGCGGTCGAAGGGCCCATCGGAGTCGGAAAGACGTCGTTTGTCCGGCTTCTGGCCGGGAAGTTCGACGCCTCGACGGTTCTCGAGAAAACCGACAACCCCTTTCTGCGCGAGTTCTATCAGGACCGTCAAGGCGCGGCCTTCCAGGCGCAACTGTTCTTTCTGCTCTCTCGCCACCGTCAGCTTCAGGAGCTCTCGCAACGCGACCTGTTCCAGCAGGTCACGTTGTGCGATTACATCTTTCCGAAGGACAAGATCTTCGCCTATCTCAACCTCGATGACGCCGAGCTGCTGATCTACGACAAGTTGTACGAGATGCTCGAAACCCAGGTCCCCAAGCCGGATCTGGTCATCTTTCTCCAGGCCGACACACGCGTCCTGATCGACCGGATCAAGGGGCGGCGCCGGGACTTCGAGACCCAGATCTCCGAGGCGTACATCAACGAGGTCAACAAGGCCTACAACTACTACTTTTTTCACTACACCCAGACCCCGCTGCTCGTGATCGATACGACCTCGATCGATTTCGTCCACCAGCCGGAGCACCTTGACGAATTGCTGGACCAGATACGTAAAATGGATCGTGGGGTGCAGTACTATCGCCCGCTCGGATCCTCCGCGTGAGGCGCTAGAGCCGCCCGGACCGGCCAAGGTCCCCCGACCCGTCGTGGCGGGGAGAGAGGAGGCCGCATGAAGACCGAGATTCCCAAAAAGACACCGATGACCGTACCGGCCTTCAAAGCGCGGAAGCGCACGGGGGAGCCGCTCGTCGTACTCACGGCGTACGACGTCCCGACGGCCCTCGCCGCCGAGGCCGGGGGCGCCGACGCGCTTCTCGTCGGCGACTCGCTGGGCATGGTGCTGCTCGGCTACGACACCACCCTCAAGGTCACGATGGAAGAGATGCTGCACCACGCGCGCGCGGTGGGTCGCGCCCGCAAGGATGCCTTGCTGATCGCCGACATGCCCTGGATGTCGTACCACCTCGACGTCAAGGAGACCGTCACGAACGCCGCGCGGTTCGTGCGCGAGGCCGGTGCCGATGCCGTCAAGATCGAAGGCGGGCAGAGCCGTCTCGCCGCGATCGAGGCCCTGCTCAATGCCGAGATCCCGGTCATGGGCCATCTCGGTCTCACACCGCAGTCCGTGCTCAAGATGGGTGGGTTCAAGGTTCAGGGACGCAAGGAGGAGGCCGCCGAGGCCTTGGTTCGGGACGCGCGCATCCTGACCGCGGCGGGAGTGTTCGCGGTCGTGCTCGAGGGGATGCCGGCCGGCGTTGCGGCGCGGATCACCGAAGAGATCGATGTCCCGACCATCGGTATCGGGGCGGGTCCGCGATGCGATGGTCAGGTGCTCGTGATCCACGACCTTCTGGGCATGCTGCCGGGCTCCGTCCCCAAGTTCGTCAGACAGTACGCGCGGTGGCATGACGACAGCGTCGCCGCCATCCGGGGTTGGGCCGACGACGTCCGGCGGGGGACCTTCCCCGCCGTGGATGAGACCTACGGCTAGATGGACATCGTACGGCGCGCCTACGCAATCAAGGAGATCACGCGGGAGGCCCGTGAGAGGGGACAGAAGGTCGGGCTCGTCCCGACCATGGGGTACCTCCACGACGGACACCTCTCGCTGGTGCGCCGCGTCAAGGAGCGTTCCGATATCGCGGTCGTCTCGATCTTCGTGAACCCGACCCAGTTCGCACAAGACGAGGACTTCGATCAATACCCCAGAGACCTGACCCGTGACGCGGATCTCTGCATCGCCGAGGGGGTCGACTTCATCTTCGCGCCCGAGGCCGAGGAGATCTATCCCAAGGGCGCAAGCACGTTCGTGGAGGTCGAGGGTCTCTCGAAGGTGCTCGAGGGTGAAAGCCGTCCGACCCATTTTCGAGGCGTGACCACGGTGGTCTTGAAGCTCTTCGAGATCGTCGACCCTCATGTCGCCGCGTTCGGCCAGAAGGACGCGCAACAGGCGATCATCATCCAGCGCATGGTGCGTGATCTGATGCTGGACGTGGAAATCCAGGTGGTGCCGACCGTGCGAGACGAGGACGGTGTCGCGCTGTCGAGCCGCAACGCCTATCTCTCGTCGGAGCAGCGTCGCGCGGCACGGGCGATCCCGAAAGCGCTTCAGGCCGCCGAAAAGGCGGTCGCCGATGGCGAGGAGAACGCCGCCGAAGTCGTCAAGATCGCCCTCGACATTCTCACGGGCGAATCGCTCCTCAAGGTCGATTACGTCGCCCTGGTGGACGGCGAGAACCTCCTGCCCCTCGAAACCGTCGAGGGGAAGATGCTCCTGGCGCTGGCCGTGTGGGTCGGTGAAACCCGCCTGATCGACAACGTCCGCCTCAACGTCTAGCGCCCCGGCACCGAAGAGCCCCCGATCTCGACCGTTTCTCCCGCCTCCCCGGGGCTGGACTGGCACCGGAGCCGTCCAGAAACCAAGTTGAATACCTGGGGATTTAGTGATGATGGGGACATCCATCCGGCGGGTCGTGGTGGGCCTCGTGGCCGTGCTTTGGGCAAACACTGCCCTTGCGGCCGAGGCCGGCGAGAGCGGGCCGATCCGGTTCGACCACCTCTCGATCGAGCACGGGCTCTCTCAATCCACGGTGAACTGCGTTTTTCAGGACAGCCGGGGGTTCCTGTGGGTCGGGACCGAGGACGGTCTGAACCGTTTTGACGGATACGAGTTCACGGTCTACAAGAACAATCCCTCGGATCCGTCCACCCTGGGTCACGACAGTGTGTGGTCCATCGACGAGGACCGAGACGGGAACCTGTGGATCGGCACGTCGGGCGGCGGCCTCGCTCTTTGGGAGCGGGCGCGAGATCGATTCGTCCGATACGGCACCACCGAAGGCCTTTCCAGCTCCTACGTCCGGTTCGTCCACGTCGGCCGGGACGGCCAAGTGTGGAGCGGCACGCGTGACGCGGGTGTCGACCGCCTCGAACCGGGAACGGGAGCCGTGACCCACTACAATGTAGAAAACGGCTCGGGGCTCAGCGACGATCATGTCTACGCGATTCTCACCGACCGTTCGGGAACCGTCTGGATCGGAACCGACGCCGGTCTGAACCGCTTCGACTCCGCGGCGGACCGTCTCATTCCCAACCCGGTCGACTTCGGCACCTCCGACACTCCCGCTGCCGGAAAGGTCCGCGCGCTACTCGAGGACAGTCAAGGAGCTCTCTGGGTAGGAACGTACGCCGGCGGTCTGACCCGATTCGACCCGTCGTCCGGGACCTCCGCGGTCTTCCAGCACGACCCCAACGACCCCTCGAGTCTGAGTCACGATCAAGTACGCGCGATCCTCGAGGACGATGACGGCCGTCTTTGGATCGGCACGAATGAGGGCCTGAATCTGCTGAAGCCCGGCGATTCCGGTTTCAGGCACTATCGAAACGACCCCGCCGACCCCGACAGCCTCAACGACGAACACGTCATGTCGCTGCTGCAGGATCGGGGGGGCGTGATCTGGATCGGCACGCGAACCGGGGGACTCAACAAGTGGAACCCGCTGGCCTGGCAGTTCGGTCATCGGTCGGGGTCTCGGGGTTCCCAAGGGTTGAGCAACAAGGACGTCATGGCGTTCCTGGAGGATCACGCGGGCAAGCTGTGGATTGGGACGTTCGGCGGCGGGATCGACGTGATCGACAGGGCCAGCGGTGAGATCACCCGCCACCATCACGACCCCGAGGATCCCCGCAGCCTCAGCAGCGATCGGGTGACGGAGCTGGCGTTGGATCGACAGGGGACGATCTGGGTCGGCACCCTCGACGCCGGCTTGAATCGTTTCGCGGACGAGACCGGCGGATTCGTCTCCTTCCGTCATGCCGAGGATCGTCCGGAGAGTCTCGCGGCCAACGGGATCACGTCCGTCCTGGAGGACCGTCAGGGTCGTCTGTGGGTCGGCACATTCGGGGGCGGCCTCGATCGCTTCGACCGGGGGCTCGGCATTTTCGTGCACCACCGTCACGACCCGGACGACCCGACCACCCTCGGCGGGAATCGTGTGACCTGCCTGCAAGAGGACGATCGCGGCAGTATCTGGGTGGGCACGGACGGTGGCGGTTTGTCCCGATTCGATCCGGACACGGGCAGATCCGTTCGGTTCGCGCACGATCCCGACGTTGCCGGTTCGCTCAGCGCCGATACCGTGTTCTCGTTGCACCTCGACGACGACGGGACGCTCTGGATCG
>JBFJTV010000228.1:0-5249 GCA_041625075.1 Candidatus Polarisedimenticolaceae bacterium
GGCGAGATGGCGCTCGACGGTTCGTTTCGGCCGGTGCGTGGAGCGCTCTCGATCGCAATGGCCCTCCATGCCGCCGGGTGTCGCCGGATTCTCGTACCGCGTGCCAACGCCGAGGAGGCGGCACTGGTCGAGAACCTCGAGGTCATCCCCGTCACGACGCTCGCCGACGTCAAGGCGATCGCGAGCGGTGCGCTTCACGAGGCGTTCCGGGTCGATGGCGCCGAGCTGCTGCGGCGGCGCCGGGAACAGGCCGCCGGCCCCGATCTCTCGGAGGTGCGCGGTCAGGCCGGGGCTCGCAGGGCTCTCGAGATTGCGGCGGCCGGGGGGCATCACATCCTGTTCACGGGCCCGCCCGGCGCGGGCAAGACGATGCTGGCGCGACGTCTTCCCGGAATCCTCCCCGCGTTCACGCTGCGCGAGGCGCTCGAGGTGACGACGGTGTGGAGCGCCGCGGGTCTGACGCGCGGCCTCGTCGTGCAGCGCCCCTTTCGTGCTCCGCATCACGGGATCTCGGCCGTCGGTCTCACCGGCGGCGGGCTCGGGCTGCGGCCCGGGGAGTTGAGCCTCGCCACCCACGGCGTCCTTTACCTCGACGAGTTCCCCGAGTTTCGTCGCGACGTTCTCGAGGCGCTACGCCAGCCCCTCGAGGATGGTGAGATCACCGTTGTGCGCGCCCATGCGCGCGCGACCTTCCCGGCGCGATTCATGCTGGTCGCCTCGATGAACCCGTGCCCCTGCGGTTACTTCGGAAGCCCGGACGGCCGGTGCCGCTGCAGTCTCGTCGAGGTCCGGCGGTACCTCTCGAAGCTCTCCGGACCGCTTCTCGACCGTTTCGATCTCATCGTCGAGGTGCCGCCGGTCGAGCTGACCCAGCTCTCGAGACCGGCCGACGCGGAACCGTCATCGGCCGTCCGCGAGCGGGTCGAGGAGGCGCGTCAACGACAGAGGGAACGCTTCGAGGAGGACGGCGCACTGACCTCGAACGCCGGGCTCGGACCCGGCGACCTCGAGCGCTTCGCACCCGCCGGACCGGAGGCCCGGCGGATCCTGGTCGCGGCGTGCTCGCGGTTGGGTCTGACCGCACGGGGGTTCGACCGCGTCCGCCGCGTCGCGCGGACGATCGCCGACCTCGACGGCGAGGACGAGATCGGTCCCGCGCACATGGCCGAGGCGCTGCAGTACCGCCGCTCGCCGGTCCAACCCGCCCCGGACTAGGCCGTCGGGCGATATGCAGCTATTTCGCGTTCGGAATCGTGCGGATGTAATTGACCAGATCCCATTTCCAGGCCTCGGGCATCCGTTCGCCCTCGCCCGGCATGTGGTCCTTCCCGACGGTCAAGAGATAGAACAGCTCACCGTCGGTACGCTTCTTCTGGACCGCCGGATCGGTGAAGTCCACGACCTTGAAATCGTACCGGTCCGCGAGCTCACCCTTGCCGTCTCCCTTCTCTCCGTGGCACATGGCGCACTGGCTCCAGAACAGGGTCTGGCCGCGCTCGATCGACTCGGGAGTGGAGGCAACCGGGTTCTTGCGGTTCTTCTCCGCTTCCGGGATCGAGTTCGGCCTGGCGGCCGGCTCTTTCTGGTCGGGAGCGGCGCCCAGCATCATCGCGGCCACGACGACGCAGGCCAATACCATCCATGACGAGGCGGAACGCATCAGATCCTCCTTCGGCGATTCGGGGCCGGGCCCCGAGCGTCGGTCGCTGTGTCAGCTTCCCGCGTCCGCGCGATCGAATCAACAAACTCAAAGGACCCCTTGTGACCACTACGGGCCGCGCGGGAATTCGCGGGGCCCTTCGCCGGGAAAACGTGAGAAAGGGGCTACAATATTGTCGCTGCCTGGGACATGGCATCGCGCGAGAGAGCGGGCCGGGGGGCCCGGAGTTGCCCGGGGCGAGGCGGTTTGACTTCGATAGGGGGGCTGGGTATGCTCATCGATCTTGACCGGCGTCCGGGGCCACGGTCGCCCGAACAGGAACGCTAGTTCTTAGGCAGTCCAGATGGCGGCCGTGACGTCCATCAAACTTGTCATCCCCAGCGAGATCAGACTCGTGGATCTGGTCCACGAGGTCTCTCAGAAGATGGCGGAAATGGCCGGGTTCGAGCCGGACGACGCGTTGAATCTCGGGCTTGCCGTGCGGGAGGCGGTGATCAACGCGATCAGGCACGGCAACCAGGAGCAGCCGGCGAGAAACGTCGAGGTCGAGCTCCGGGTCAAGGACCACGAGGAGATCTCGGCGTCGGTGCTGGATCAGGGCAACGGGTTCGATCCCGACGCCACGCCGGACCCCACCGACGTCGAGAACATCCTCTTGGCCTCGGGTCGGGGCATACTGATGATCCGGGCGTTCGTGGACGACGTACAATTCCGGTACCGCGAGGGTCGCGGGATGGAAGTCGTCCTCAGCAAGAAACTGAGCCCATCGGGTCGGGCGATGGAATCCGGGCCGTGACGGCCGAGAGTTACACCGACGGAGGATAGATTCGATGAAAGCTACGGTTCGACAGATCGGCCACGTGTCGGTAGTAGACCTCAGCGGGAAGATCACGATCGGCGAGGGAGACGTCGTCATGAGGGAGAAGGTCCAGGAGGTCCTCGACGGGGGCAACCTGAACGTTCTCCTGAACCTCGAGAAGGTCTCGTACATGGACTCCGCCGGGATCGGCGAGCTGGTGGCGTGCTTCAAGCGGGCCAAGGAGAAGGGGGGAGTGGTCAAGCTGCTCAACCCTTCGGGCAAGGTCTACGACCTTCTGCAGCTCACCAAGCTCGAGGAGGTCTTCGAGACCTACAAGGACGAGAAGGAAGGACTGGTCAGCTTCGCGGGCTGATCGTCCGTTCAATCCCGAGATCGCTCGCGCAGTCTTCTGTGCCACGCGGTCAGGAGTTGTAGCGCCTCGAGCGGCGTCAGCCGGTCCGGGTCTTTTTCGTGTAGCTCGGCGAGGATCTCGGCCGCCGCGAGATCCGGCTCGGCCGGCCGTTCCGTTCGCGGAGTCGAGAACAGATCCAGCTGGCTCCGGTCAGGCCCCGTGCCGCCCTCGCGCCGCGCGCGGCGAGGGAGACCGTCCTTGCCGAACTCGTCGTTTTCGAGGTTGGCCAGGATCTCCTTGGCCCGCCCGATGACGACGTCGGGCACCCCCGCGAGTCTCGCCACCTGGATGCCGTACGAGCGGTCCGAAGCGCCGGGCTCGACGCGGTGCAGAAAGACCACCGTGTCTCCCCACTCGCGAACGGCCATGCGGTAGTTGCCGACCTGCTCGAGCTCGACCGCAAGCTCCGTGAGCTCGTGATAGTGCGTGGCGAACAAGGTTCGGGGTGGGTTCCCGTCGCGGGCATGGAGATACTCGACGACCGCCCACGCGATCGACAGCCCGTCGAACGTCGAGGTCCCCCTGCCGATCTCGTCGAGCAAAACCACGCTCCGCGGGGTTGCGTTGTGCAGGATGTTCGCGGTCTCCGTCATCTCGACCATGAAGGTGCTCTGGCCCTCGGCGAGACTATCCGACGCTCCGACCCGGCAGTAGATCCGATCGACCATGCCGATCTCGGCCTGCTCCGCCGGCACGAACGAGCCGGCCTGGGCAAGAAGCACGATCAGGCCGACCTGGCGCAGGTAGGTCGACTTGCCGCCCATGTTGGGGCCGGTCAGGATCGCGAGCGCCTCGCCACGGCCGTCGAGAAGTGTGTCGTTGGGCACGAAGCGGTTGTCCACCAGGCTCTGCTCGACGACCGGGTGCCTTCCCCCGACGATCTTGAGACCGTGCCCTTCGCCGACCACCGGGCGGTGAAAATCGAAGGCGGCCGCAGTCTCGGCGAGTGACGACAGAACATCCACGATCGCCACGACCCGCGCCGCCGCCTTGAGCCGGGAGGCCTCGGCGGCCACGCGTCCGCGGAGCTCGCAGAACAGGTCATACTCGAGCGTCTCGATGCGCTCCTGTGCGTTGAGGATCTTGGACTCGTATTCCTTGATCTCCGGGGTGACGTAGCGCTCACCATTCGCGATCGTCTGCTTACGCTGGTAGTGCTCGGGAACGAGGTGGAGATTCGACTTTGACACCTCGATGAAGTACCCGAAGACCTTGTTGAACTTGACCCTCAGATTCGCGATGCCGGTCAGCTCTCGCTCGCGTGCCTCGAGAAGGGCGATCGTAGATCGGCCGTCGCGACCGATCGTCCTCAATTCGTCGAGCTCGGCGTTATAGCCGTCGCGGATGATTCCCCCCTCCTTGATCCCCAGCGGCGGAGTGTCGGACAGACCGCGGGCAAGCAGGGCCGTGATGTCATCGCAGGTGTCGAAATCGTCGAGGGCCCGACGAACGGCGGGCGAGCTCGCCACCGCTAGCGCGTCGCGCAGCCCGGGGAGCTTCTCGATTGAACCGCGCAGCGCGACCAGATCGCGGGCGTGGGCCGTGCCCGTGACGGTCTTGCCGAGGAGGCGCTCGATGTCCTGGATGTTGCCGAGACGCGCGCGGACGTCACGTCGGAGATCGGCGCGCTTGAGAAACTCGTCGACGGACTCGAGACGTCGCTCGATCTCCCGGGCGTCACGCACCGGGGCCAGCAGGCGTCGGCGGAGCAGGCGCGCGCCTGCCGCGGTGGTCGTCCTGTCGATCGCGTGCAACAGCGATCCTTGACGACCTCCCCCGCGAATCGAGCGCTCGATCTCGAGGTTGCGCCGTGTCGCCTGATCGAGAAGGAGATAGCGCGACGGCTCGTGAACGGTGAGCGCGTCGATGTGCTCGAGCGAGCACTTTTGCGTTTCCTGCAGAAAGTGGACAAGGCCTCCCGCCGCGGCGACGGCCGCGGGGCGATCCTGAAGTCCGAAGCCGTCAAGGGAGGCGACCTCGAAATGCCGGCGGAGCGCACGCCCCGCCTCGTCGGTGCCGAAGGCCCACGGGTCCGATTCGGTGAGCGCCGCGTCCGCAGCGCGCTCCTGGGTGAACGCGTCGGACCAGGGGAAGCCTTCGGGAAAGACGATCTCACGCGGCGCGAAGCTCGACAGCCGCTCTCCCAGCTCCAGCCAGGCGTCACCGTCGTCGGTCGACTGCCACGAGAGGAACTCGCCGGTGGACAGATCGAGGAAGGCGGCACCGAGGCGGCCGGAGACCGCGGCGACCGCCGCGAGCCACGCGTTGGCCTTCGAGTCCAGCTGCTCGGGATCGGTCACCGTCCCCGGAGTGACGATGCGCACCACGTCTCGCTTGACCAGCCCCTTGGTCTTGCGTGGGTCCTCCATCTGCTCGCA
>JBFJTV010000229.1:0-5213 GCA_041625075.1 Candidatus Polarisedimenticolaceae bacterium
CGCACGACACGCGCCTTCGTAACAGGACCCCGTGGGCGGTCCGAACAAGGAAAAAATGATAGCAGAGCCGCCACCGTGGCGAACGGCTGACGGCGGACGTTCGCCGCGACTACAAGCCCAACTCCCGGAGCATCTTGTCGTCGTTGCGCCATTCGGCTCTCACCTTGACCCAAAGCCGCAGAAAGACGCGGGCGTTGAGAAGCCCCTCGAGCTCCGTCCTTGCCTCGGTGCCGACCTCTTTGAGGACGCGGCCACCCCTCCCGATAACGATTCCCTTCTGCGATTCGCGCTCGACGATGACGGCCGCCTCGATCTCGACCACGCCATCGTCGCGCTCGAGCCACCGCTCGACCGCGACCGCCGTCGCATGCGGGATCTCCTCGCGAGTTCGCCTGAGCAGCTTCTCGCGGATCCACTCCGCGGCCAGTGCACGTTCGGGTTGATCGGTCAGGGTGTCTTCCGGAAAGAGAGGCGCGCCCTCGGGAAGGCACTCGAAGACGCGGTTCACGAGCAGGTCGCAGCCCTCTCCGGTCTTGGCCGAGACCGGAATCGCCTCGGTCAGTCCCCACGTCTCGACCACCTGCTCGATCATCGGGAGAAGAACCGTCTTCGAGCCCAGTCGATCGATCTTGTTCAGCGCCACGAGGTGGGGCCGCGCGGTTCGTCTCACGATCGTGGCGGCCTCTTCGTCGCCTGGCCCGATGCCGTGCGCGGCGTCAATCACGAGAACGACGAGATCGACGGCGCTCAGGCTCTCCCGGGCCAGCTCCACCATGTTGCGATTCATCCGAAACCGGGGGCGGTGAAACCCGGGGGTGTCGACGAATACTGCCTGGCCACGGCCAGCGACGGTGAGGACACCGGAGATGCGGTTCCGCGTGGTCTGCGGGACGTCGGCGACGGCCGCGATCTTCTCGCCCACGACCCGGTTGAGGAGCGTGGATTTGCCGACGTTGGTCCAGCCGGCGAGCCCGACGAACCCCGAACGCGACGCCCCGGCGCTCACGCGCCGGACTCCACCTCGGGAGTTTCCGCCATCGGCAAACGCCGGATGTGAACACGGTAGACGCGACGCGGATCCGCTCGAATCACCTCGAAGCGAAGATCGTCGATGGTGATCCCGTCTCCGACCTTGGGTAGGCGTCCAAGAGTGGCGACCACGAGACCACCGACCGTGTCGTAGTCTCGTTTCTCGGGGATCTTCAGATCGCACAGGGTTTCGAGCTCCTTCACGGGCGCCAGCCCGCTCACCAGCCACGAACCGTCCGGTTCGGTCGCGATCAGCGCCTCGTCGTCGTCGTCGTGCTCGTCCCGGATGTCCCCGACAATCTCTTCCAACAGGTCCTCCATCGTCACCAGTCCCTCGATGCCGCCGTACTCGTCGACCACGAGCGCCATGTTCGTCCGCGTCCGCATCTCGGCGAGCAGCTCCGCCACCCACCGGGTCTCGGGGACGAAGAACGGCGGTCTCAGAAAGGCGGAAACGGGTGTGTCCTCCCGGCCTTCGTCACAGGCCTGGAAGAGGTCCCGGACGTGAAGGATCCCCACCACGTCGTCGATGCTCTTCCGAAAGATGGGGAAGCGCGAGTGCCCGACCTTTCTCACGATCTGGATGGCATCCCGAACCGGCGTGTCGGCGGGCATCGCCACGATGTCGGGTCTCGGTGTCATCACCTCGCGGATGCGCATCTCACCGAGATCGACGATGCCGCGCATCATGCGGCCCTCGTCCTCTTCGAGAATCCCCTCTTCTTCAGCCGCGCGAATCAGGGCCTCGGCGTCACCTTCACCCGCCTCGTCGGCGCCGTTCTCACCGTTGCGGACCTCTTCGGCGACCCGATCGACCAGCAACAACAACGGGAAGAGCACGGGTGACAACAGGATTCGAAGCGGTCGCAACAAGAACGCGGTCGCACGAACGACGCGCACCGGGCTTCGCATGGCGATCAGCTGGGCGAGACCCATCTCGAGCAGCAACACACACAACACGGCTCCCGCCGCTAGCCCGACCAGCCACGGTCGGGACCAGCCCGTCAGGTGGGCGCCGACACCCACCAGAACCGACCCGCCGAGCAATGCAAACTGCCGGGCGACGGCGGCCGACAGCCGGTACGGCGAACCCGGAGCGTCCATCTCCTGGAGAAACTGCAGTCGGTTTCCCGACTCGGCGTTGATCCGGTGGAGCGAGACCTGCCCCAGCGCCGACACCGCCGTGAGCAGCGCGGACATCACGAGGTGAACGCAAAAGAGAACGAGCGCACCGCCCAAGGCCGCCCAGATCACGACGGGTTGCACGCTTTCGTTCATCGTGTGCGGTGGGTCGTGCGGGGCAGCAACGTCCGAACGAGACGCCGCTGGAGGTTCATCATCTTCCCGCCGTCGCGCTCGTGATCGTAACCCACGAGGTGCAGGTAGCCATGGATGAGAAGGAGCTTGAGCTCGCGCGCGAAGCTGTGCCCCCGGTCCCGCGCTTGCCGGGCCGCGCGGGGTACGGAGATGACGATGTCCCCGAGGTGTCTTCCCCCGTCGGGAAGGTCGAACTCGTCGCCCGGAAAAGACAGCACGTCTGTCGATCGCGGGATGCCCCGGAACTCCCGGTTGAACCGCCGCATCGCATCATCGGAGACCAGACAGACCGCCATCCGGTCGGCGGAGCCGGGTGGGACCCGTTCGATGACCCTGTGGATAAAGCGCTTCAGAACGGGAATGCTCACTCTGCGACCACGCTGTCGGTTGAGGACCGTGACCTCCAACTCACGAACCCCGACCAAAAGGACCATCGATGACACGCGGCCCTTCCCGGGTTTCGGACGTCGCTGCCTCGGACGGCTCGCCATCTTCCTCCGGTTCCTTCCGCGCCCCACCTTTGCCTTCGCCCTTGGGGCGTTTGAAATCGAAACCGGGGTAGTCCACGCGTTGATGATGGAAACTCACCAGCGTCCGGAGGAAGGCCTCCTGGATGCGGTTGAGGTCCGAAAAGGTCAGGTCGCACTCCTGGAGCTGCCCGTCGAGAACCACGGTGTTCGTGATCTTCTGGATGACCTCCCGGAGACGGTTGGCGTTCGGGTCGTCCACCGTCCGCGCCGCGGCTTCGACCGCGTCGGCCAGCATGAAGATCGCCGCCTCCTTGGTCTGCGGCTTGGGACCGGGATAGCGGAAGTCCTCTTCCTTGACCGGCCCCAGCGAAGGGTCGGAGGTCTTTTGGGCCTTGTCGTAGAAGTACGTCATCAAACGCGTACCGTGATGTTGCGGGATGATGTCGATGATCTGTTGCGGAAGCCCGGCTTCCCGTGCCAGCTGTATCCCGTCCTTGACGTGCGCGGCGATGATCAACGCCGACATCGAGGGCGAGAGTCGATCGTGCGGGTTCAGACCACGCATGTTCTCGACGTAGTACTCGGGTTTCCGGATCTTCCCGATGTCGTGATAGAACGCGGACACCTTGCACAGCAGGGAGTTGCCGCCGATGGCCTTCGCTGCTTCCTCGGCAAGCGTGCCCACGACCAGGCTGTGGTTGTAAGAGCCCGGGGCCTTGACGGCAAGCTGGGAGAGCAACGGGTTGTTGACATTGGAAAGCTCGAGCAAACGGATATCGGTCAGGACGTTGAACAGCCCCTCGAACAGCGGAAGGGCAAACGAGATCAGAAGCCCGACGCCGACCGCGCCGCCGAGAAAGGCGAGCCCCATCGCGTACATGCTCCGCGGAAGCGGATAAAGCGTGCCCAGCAAGACCTCGACCACCAGCGCGATCACCGCGCCGGCGCCACCGACGACGAGCCCGGCGCGCAGCAGCGCGGCTCTCTCGCGATAGGTCGAGATGGCGTAGATCCCGGCCCACTGCACCAGCAGCGCCCACACCGCCGCGTAGAAGTCCCAGCCCGCGATCCCTCCGAACAGGAATGCCACAAACGCCGAGTACACCATGGCGATTCTGCCGTTGGACAGCAGGGTCACCAGAATCGCGCCGGCACCGACCGGGATCATGTAGATGTACACGTCGACCTGGTTGAAGGGATACGACATGTTGTCCACGACGCTCCGGACGAGCCACAACATGGCCTGCGCCAGAAGCGTCATGCACAGGATGACCAGGACAAGCAGCGCGTGGAGCTGTTTGACCTTCTTGAAGTTCCGCTGGTGAAAGCGAGTGTAGCGGAACAGGAAGAAGGCCATCATCGAGACGAGAATCAGCAGTGCGAGGAATTCGAGCAACCCCACCGTTCCTGGCGACGTCTCGCGTGCCGCCTCGACCAGCGCGAGGTTGTCCTCGGTGATGACCTCCCCCTCTGAAACCAGGACCGTGTCGGCGGGAATCTTCGTGAGTACGTCCGCGACGACGTTGGCCGCGGCCTTACGCTCGCTGTCGGTTCGGGCCGAGCTGTACGACAGGTTCGCATCGACAAAGGACCCCGCAAGCTCGGCCAGGGCCATCTCTTCTTCGCGGTCGAGCGTCAATGCGGATCGGATCCCCGAGCGGACCTCCTCGCGCGCCTGCGACAGCTCGATGATCGAGGCGTAGTCGGTCAGCTGCTCGCGCAGCTCGCCGGGTACCCTGACGACGACGATCGACGGTACCCGTTCTAGAATCGACTTGTTCCCGATGACCACGCGGTTCATGACGTCTTGAAGTGGCCCGACCACGGCCTGCTCCAGGTACTCCGAGAACGCGTTGTCGATGAGCACTTCCAGGGCCGGCCGCGGGACGCGACCCTCGAGGACCCTCCGCGCCTCGCCGCGAGGGTCGTCCTGCGCGGCCTCCATCGCCCTGCGTCCAGCCTGGAAGATCTCGGAGAGCTGATCGCTCAACCGCCGCGATCGCTCGGGTTCGTAGACGTAGACCTCGGCGACCCCCTGACGCGCCTCTTCCTTTTTCTGCTCGGTGATTTCTTGGTCGACCACCTGGATGTCGGTATGGAGACGGACTTCGCTCCCGGCGACGTCGCCGACCTCGAAACTCGGGTACGACACGCTGCAACGCTGGCTTCCGAGAAGCAGCATCGACATCACGATGAGGGCGGCGCTCCACCCCAGATCCACCCCGAGGACGCGGTCCGATCCGCGGCGCACGGCATCGCGTACCCGTGACGGGAAGCTCAGCTTGCGGTTGACCGCCGAGCGGCCGCCCGTGGAGGCCTTGGTCCCGGTCTGGCCCTTCTCGGTGCTCACTTGGCCCCCTCACCCTGGGCAACGGCCCGGGTCTCGGTGGAGCGCTC
>JBFJTV010000230.1:0-5177 GCA_041625075.1 Candidatus Polarisedimenticolaceae bacterium
AGCCGACGCCCCTGACAGCGTCAAGGCGCGGCCCTGCGGCGCTTTGCACGTTCCGGGTGCGTGGCGATCCGGTGTCGGACTATTGACATGTTTGCTCAAAAAGGGTATTGAATCGGTCCCAATTCGCCGGGGTGCATCCGGGTGCGAGAGGCAAGATCCTCGATGTCGCCCCCGAGTGTTGCCTCGGTCGATTACGAGGGGAAAGAGGAGAAGAGGATCCATGCTGGGAAAACTAGCCGGTTACGCGGCCAAGGGAACGGCGAACGTACTGTGGCACGGTTTTCAGGCGGTCAACCGCCGCATCCCGAGCACGACGTTTCACCCCAAATGGGCTCCCGAGCCGTTGCTGAAGTCCAAGCAGCGCACGAAACCCGTCCTCGGCTTTCCCCGGACGACCGACTCGCTGTGCCCGACGTGCGTGAAGGAGGTTCGGGCCAAAGTCCTCTCGGGCGAGATGGATATCAAAGAGCTGATCGACAAGAATCCCGGCGAGATCAAAGCGGACATCATCGAGCGCGACGGTCAGATCTGGATGGTCAAGGAGTGTCCCGAGCACGGTCGCTTCGAAGACCTGATGTCGATCGACGCGGACTTCATGCTTCGGCTCGAGGAGCAATTCCCGGGGCGTGACTTTCGCATGGCCCCGGACAACCTCCACAACCACGGGACATCGTCGGTCAAGTACGGACGCGGCGCGGTGCTGACGGTCGACCTCACGAACCGCTGCAACATGATGTGCGATCCGTGCTTCATGGATGCGAACCAGGTCGGCTACGTCCACGAGCTCACGTGGGACGACGTCAAGGAGATTCTCGACAACTCGATGAAGGTCAAGCCGCAGCGGCAGATGTCCGTCCAGTTCTCTGGCGGAGAGCCGACGATCTCGCCGCACTTTTTGCGAGCGGTTGCCTATGCGAGGGAACTCGGGTACGGCGCCGTGCAGTGCGCGACCAACGGGATCCGCTTCGCGCAGGATCGCGACTTCGCGCTGGCGGCCGGAAAGGCCGGCTTGCGGCTCGCGTACCTCCAGTTCGACGGCGTCGGCGACGAGGCCAACCAGCACCGCAAGGTCGGTAACCTCTATGAAGTCAAGCAGAAAGCGATCGACCACCTCCACGAGGCCGGCGTCGATGTCACCCTCGTGACGACGATCGTCAACACGATCAACAACGACCAGGTCGGTCCGATCATCAATTTCGTGATCGACAATATCGACAAGGTCAACGCCCTTTCGTTCCAGCCCGTGTCCTTCACCGGGCGCGACGAGGACATCGACGACGAGACGCGGCGGCAGCAGCGCTACACGATCTCGCATCTCGCGCACGACGTGAAGAAACAGACCGGGATCGGCGAGCCGATGCGCGACTGGTTCCCGCTCTCGGCCACCGGGCCGTTCTCGGATCTGCGCGATCTGCTCGCCGGCCCGAGCGCCGACTGGGGCGCCCTGAAGTGCGGGTGCCACCCAAACTGCGGCGCCGGTACGATGATGCTGATCAACCGCCGCACCAAGCAGGCGGTCCCGATGACGCAGCTTCTCGACACCGACGAGCTGCTCAAGGACATCACGATTATCAACGATTCGGCCCGGAGCCGGCCGTGGACGGTCTTGCAGACGGCGCTCGCGTTCACCCGCAACATTCGCGTCGGCGAGTTCCCGAAGAACCTGCGCATCAAGCAGCTGTTGACCGCCGTGGACGGTTACCAGGCGGGGATGCTCGGCTTCGCCGACAAGGCGCGGTACGAGTGGCGTCCCGTCATGCTCGCCGCGATGTGGTTCCAAGACCTGTTCAACTACGACTTCCGCCGCACCGAGATGTGCATCATCCCGTACGGTACGCAGCAGGGTGAGATCTCGTTCTGCGCGTACAACACCGGGGTCGGTTGGCGGCAGATCATCGAGAACATGCACATGACGGCATCGACCGCCGAGTGGTTCAAGAAGGTCGGAAAGCACAAGGTCTACGCGGGCGGCAAGTCGGTGCCGCTGGCGGTGGCCTCCGGCTCGGCCAACGCGGCCATGCCGACGCGACCTCGGACGACGCCCGTCGGAGCCGCGTCGGGCTCGTCGTTGCTCCAGATCCGGTCCTGACCCGACGGGAGGGGGCGCGTCGCAGCGTCCCCTCCCACCGTTCAAGCCCTGCCTCCTCAACCCTCGTCTCGACGGTCCCGCACTGCCTCCGACGGAGTGCGGAATGTGTACGCGGATCTTCACGCCCTCGACCGCGCGTGCGAGCCTGTCGATGGTGCGACGCAAGGCCGAGAGGCTCTTTCGGCTCTTTCGCGTCATGGAACGGCGGGGACCCGATCTCGGGGGGTCGGATCGGCCCGTGGACCGTGGCTACTTCCTGATGTTGCTCAAGCTGATCTCGGAGATGGGTGCGCTCCACGAAGCGGGGGTCCGCGTCGACCCCCGAAACGGGATGCTCGACTTCCCGGCACGCCGCGAAGGACGGGACGTCCTGTTGTGCTGGAAGACCGGTGAGCCGAGGCTCGAGCACTGGCACGAGCTCGACCCCGAAGCCGAGGGCCGCTTCCCGGTCGACGACGACGGCCCGTGGGAGGAGCCGGCCGAGCGATGACGAGAACCACGGTTCGTCTCGTGGCAATGGCCGCGTGCTACCATGCTCCCATGCCTGACGATGCCCGGCTCATTCTCCACCAGCGACCGGAGAGCGGCGAAGACGCCGGGGAAACCGCGTACACCACGCGGGTCCAGGATTTCGTCAACTGGTCCCGGAAGAACTCGCTCTGGCCGATGCCGATGGGCCTCGCCTGTTGCGCCATCGAGCTCATGGCGACGGTCGGACCGCGTTACGATCTCGCCAGGTTCGGCGCGGAGGCGCTGCGGTTCTCTCCGCGACAGGCGGATCTGATGGTGGTTTCCGGGACCGTCACAAAAAAAATGGCTCCCGCGGTTCGGAAGATCTACGACCAGATGCCCGATCCGAAATGGGTGATCGCCATGGGTGCCTGCGCCTCGACCGGAGGCATGTACCGCACGTACGCCGTGGCGCAGGGTGTGGACGAGATTCTCCCGGTTGACGTCTACCTCAGCGGCTGTCCGCCGCGCCCCGAGTCGTTGATCGAGGGTGTCCTCGAGATCCAGCGCAAGATCTCGCGGGGGGAGAAGAGCGCGGCCGAGCTGACGGCCGAGCATCGAGCCTCTTGACCGACGAGCACGCCGGCTCGCCCGAGCTTCTGCAGACCATTCGTGACGAGATTGCGGCGAACGGGCCGATGTCGTTCGCCCGTTTCATGGAGCTGGCGCTCTACCATCCGTCGCACGGTTACTACGCGGCCGGGCCGGACCGCCTCGGGCGACGGGGAGACTTCTTCACCGCCAGCGACGTCGGGACGGCGTTGGGCCGCTGTCTTGCCGTCCAGCTGCTCGAGATGGACGAGCGTCTCGGTGGCCCCGACCCCTTCGAAGTGCTCGAGTTCGGCGGCGGTCGAGGGTGGCTCGCGCGGGACGTGCTGGACCACGTCGCCGGGCTCTCCGCGGACCTCGCGCGGCGGGTGCGCTACACGATCGTCGACCGCAGTGCGGCCATGCGTAATGCCGCCGCGGCGCGCGTCCCGGAGGCCAGCGTGGTCCCCGCGGTCGCGGCCGGCGAGGCGCGCGAGGGCTGCGTGCTCGCGGTGGAGCTTTTCGACGCGCTTCCCGTACATCGTGTTCGTCGCCGGCAGGGCAGATTGATCGAAGTGTGCGTCGATGTCGATTCCGGAGGACGGCTGACCGAGGTCGAGTGCGCGCCGTGCGAAGACGCCGCCGCCCTCGCGACGCGATACGGCGCGGCGCCACGAGACGACGACGAATCCGAGGTCTGCGCGGTCGCCCGGAATCGTCTCGATGACCTGGCTCGTTCGATCGGCCGTGGGTTTCTTCTCGTGATCGACTACGGCTATCCGGCCGAGGAGCTGTACGGCCGCGCCCACAACCGCGGGACGTTGCTCGCCTACCATCGTCATCGCACCAACGAGGACTACCTCTCGAGAGTCGGTCGGCAGGATCTCACCGCGCACGTCAACTTCACGGCGCTCGCGGACCGCGCGTGCGAGGGGGGTCTCGACCTGCTGGGTTTGACGACGCAGGACCGGTTTCTGATCGCCAACGGCGCCCTGGCCCCATTTGAAGAGACCGACGACGCACGCTGGCGGGAACCCGCGCGTGTTCGCGAGCGCCTACGCGTGCTCCAGCTTGTGCACCCCGACGGCATGGGCCGGATCTTCAAGGTCCTGGCGTTGTCCAAGAACGTCCGACCGTTGCCTCGGCTCCACGGCCTCGCCGATCCGTTCAACCCCGCGAGTTGACCGGCGTTCCACGGTTCCACATGGCGGCATCGATCGTCGGCGGTTATATTCGTGCGGGAAATCCGTGTCGATGGGTCGAGAAAACTCACAACGAATCGCACTACTGACTCTCGCGCTGTGCACCGCGGTGGGCTGTGCCGGGGGCGACGCCTCCTCGCCGGCTGACCTCGGCGCCGTGGCGGTCGGGACGGGGGCCGTACCCCGAGTCCACCTTTACGAGAACCACTCCTCCGCGCTGATCGCCTGGCGCCGCGCGGGCGTTCAGAACCGCGTTCTCGTCCACCTCGACGGTCACCTCGATCTCGACTGGCTCCCGGACGAGACCGTGGCGCGTATTGCCGCGGCCCAGGCCGACGAGCTCTCCGACCTCGAGTCGCACCCCTACTCGCTCGACAACAAAAACTACGTCAGGTTCGGGAACTCGAACTTCATTTATGCGGCCGCGCGCCTCGGCATCGTCCGTCGGTTGATCTGGGTCGTTCCCGATGCGACCTTCGATGACGGCGCGTCGTTCGCACGGCTGGCTCGCGAGACCATCTTCAATCGGATCCAGATGATGAGCGTCGACGAGGCCCTGGAAATGCGACGCGACGACGGGCGTATCGAGGGGAGTCTTCTCGGCGTGCCCATCACGATCTGTCGTCTCTCCGACCTTCCTGCACTCGACGAGCCCGTCCTCCTCGATATCGATCTCGACTACTTCACCACTCGATCCGCGGTGACGGGCTGGATCACCGAACGGCCGTGGACGACGCCCAACGCCGCGCTGGAGGAGCTCCGCCGCCGGGGGATCCACACGGACCTGGCGACGATCTCGCTGTCCACCATCGGCGGGCATCTGCCACCCGCCAATCGCTGGATGGGCC
>JBFJTV010000231.1:0-5175 GCA_041625075.1 Candidatus Polarisedimenticolaceae bacterium
CGGCATGAAACGCAAGCTCGAAATCCTGCGCAGCCTGCTCCATAATCCGCGAGTGCTGATCCTCGACGAGCCGACCACCGGGCTCGATCCCAACCAGATCATCGAGGTCCGCGAGCTGATCCGCCGGATGGGCGAGACCAAGACCGTGATCCTCTCGACGCACATCCTCCCCGAGGTCGAGGCCAGCTGCGGGCGCGCCGTGATCCTGATCGACGGCCGCGTTCGCGCAGACGGCTCGCTCGAGGAGCTGACCGGCTCGCGCGTCCAGGTCGTGACCGTGGCGCCGGGCGATCCCGCAAACGCGCTCGCGCTGTTCGAGCGCATCGAGAGCGTCCGGACGGTGGACTCGTCCCGGGTCGATTCGAGCTTCTACAAGTTTCGGCTGCACCTTGATGAAAATATTGACGTTGGCGAGTCGGTTGCGGACATCGTCCGGCAAAACGGATGGCCGATGCGGGAGCTACGCCGGGACGACCGCTCGCTCGAGCAGGTCTTCCGCGAGCTGACCGAGACGACCGCGGAGGTGACGGCATGACACGTATTCGCGCGGTCGCCCTCCGCGAGCTGCGGGCGTACTTCAACTCGCCGATCGCCTATGTTTTTCTACTTGTCTTTGTGGGCGCCGCGTTGTTCACCTTCTTCAACATCGGGGCGTTCTTCTCACGAGGCCGGGCCGATCTGCGTGGACTGTTCGACGCGATCCCCTTCCTGATGGTGCTGCTCGTCCCCGCACTGACGATGAGGTTGTGGGCCGAGGAGAGCAAGCAAGGCACGATGGAGGTCCTGCTGACGCTCCCCGCACGCGACTACGAGCTCGTGATCGGCAAGTTCCTCGCGAGCTGGCTCTTGCTCGCGATCGGTCTGGCGCTGACCCTGGTGCTGCCTTTCACGGTGGCCGGGCTCGGCAACCTCGATTGGGGACCGGTGATCGGAGGCTACATCGGTGCCTTGCTTCTCGGCGCCGGTTACCTGGCGATCGGGCAGTTCGTCTCCTCGACCACGGAAAACCAGATCCTCGCCTTCATCATGGCGCTCGTGATCTGTCTCGGGTTCTACGGCATCGGGCTCGAGACGTTCGCCGGGCTGTTTCCGGATTACACCTCGACGGTGATGCGATCGATCGGGACCGGCGCGCGGTTCGAGAGCATCGCGCGCGGGGTCATCGACCTCCGCGACCTCGCGTACTACCTCTCCCTGACCGGGTTCTTTCTCGTCGCCTCGATCGGATCGCTGCACGCGCGGCGGTGGGCGTGAGGAGGGCTGGCATGGCCGATCGCAAAACACTCATCGCATCGCTCGCGCTGACGCTGGCCCTTGTGGCCTTGAACCTGATCGCGTTCAACGTGCTGCTATCGGGCTGGGCGACGGCGCGTCTCGATCTCACGGAAGACAACCTCTACTCGATCTCCGACTCGACGAAGAAGATTTTGTCCGGTCTCGAGGAAGACGTCTTGATCTACGGCTACTTCTCCAAACGGACGCATCCGAAACTGTCACCTCTGGTTCCACAGATCGCGGATCTTCTAGACGAGTACGAGGCGCTTTCTCGTGGACGCGTCAAGGTAGAGATCATCGACCCGGGCGAGGACGAGGAGGCCGAGCAGGAAGCCAACGATCGATTCGGTGTCGAGAGCACGCCGTTCCGGCTCGCCTCGAAGTACGAGGCCGGGATCGTCAACGCCTACTTCAACATCGTCGTGAAGTATGGCGACCAGTACGTACGATACGGATTCGGTGACCTGATCGAGGTCGAGCCGCTTCCCGACGGCGACATCGATGTCGTCCTCCGCAACCCGGAGTACGACCTCACCCGCGCGATCAAGAAGGTCGTGTACGGTTTCCGCAGCACCGCGGAGCTCTTCGAACGCGTCGATGAACCGTTGCGGTTCACCGTGATCATGACACCGGACACGCTCCCCGAGCTCTTCAAGGACATCCCCGAGGCCGTCCGGAAGGCGGCCGAGGAGCTGGGTGAAAAGGGCGGGGAGAAGTTCATCTACGAGGAGATCGACCCCACCGACGAGACGGTCGCCCAGGAAGTCATGGCCCGCTACGGCGCACGCCCGATGGCGCTCGGGTTGTTCGGAGGCGAGCAGTTCTATCTCTACGGATTCCTGGAGTCGGGCGACCGGATCGAGCAGCTGATGCTCGCGGAAGAGGGTGTCTCGTCCGCGGCGATCCGGGAGGCCATCGAGGCCTCCGTGCGCCGTCAGACCCCCGGTTTTCTCACGACGATCGGTGTCGTGGCGCCGCAACCCTCGATCCCGCCCGAGGTCATGATGCAGCTCCAGATGCAGGGGCGTATGCCGCAACAACCTCCGCCGGAGTTCCAGCAGGTGAAGTCGTATCTCCGGCAGGAGTACGAGGTCCGCGACGTCAGCCTCGATTCCAAGAGCGGCGTCCCGGCCAACGTGGACATTCTTCTGGTGCTCAAGCCGAAGAACCTCACCGAGCGCGCGGTCTTCAACCTCGACCAGTACCTGATGCGGGGCGGCCGGGTGATCCTGGCGGCGGGCAACTACGAGGCCAACTTCGATCCGAGCGGTCTGAGGGTCAACCCGGTCGAGACCGGGATCAACGACTGGCTCGCGCACCTCGGCGTCGAGATCCCCAACTTGCTGGTGCTCGACGACCGCAACCAACCTCTGCCGATCCCCGAGATCCGCCAGACCGCCTTCGGCAACATCCGCACCTGGCGTCTGGCGCCGTATCCCTACCTCGTCGAGGTCCAGGAGGACGGCTTCGTCAACCGCGAGGTCGCCGCAGGGCTCGGGGCGATGGGCATCTACTGGGGAAGCCCGATCTCGGTCAACGAAGAGAAGACGGGCGATCTCGAGGTGCTCGAGATCCTGCGGTCGTCGAAGGTGTCGTGGACGAGCGACGATATCTCACAGGTGATGTACGTCGATTACGAGGTGCCCGAGGAGACTTCCCCGCGGTTGTTGGCCGTCGCGCTGAGCGGACGTTTCGAAAGCTTCTTCGCGGGGAAGGAGCCACCGTCCGACGAAGCGACTCTCCTGCCGGGTGAAGAGGAAGCCGAGGAACCCGCCGGGGTCACCGAGGTGGTTCTCGAGGAATCCCCCGAGACCCGATTGGTGCTGATCGCCAACGCCGAGTTTCTCTCCGACTTCGTCGCGCGATCGCTCGGCGCGACCGACGCCGGGTTCTTCTCCGAGAACCTGGCGTTCATCGAGAACCTGATCGACTGGACCAACCTGGACAACGACATGATCGCGATCCGTGCGCGTGGTGCCGCGGCGCGGCGCATCGCCAACGTCGAGAAAGGCAAGGAGTTGACGATCGAGGTCGTCAACTACCTGGTGCCGTTGATGGTGCTGCTGACCCTGGGGGCATGGCGTGCATGGAGACGCCGCAACACGATGCCGATCATCGAGGCGACCCGACCCGAGGCGCCCGCCGCTCCGAGGAGGATCGAAGGATGACGCGCACACAGTGGATCCTCACCGGTGTCCTCGCGGTTCAGGTCTTGTTCCTGGTGATGCTCGCGCCGTGGTCGGGGTCCTCGGCGGGAAGCGCTCCGGTCGCACTGTTGCCGATGCTTGCGGATCTGGATCCCAGCAAGATCGTGATCGATGACGGCGACGAGTCCTTGGCGATCGAGCGTGCGGGTGAATCGTGGGGGCTCCCCGACTCCGAGGGCTACCCCGTCGACGAGGTGAAGCTCCTCGCTCTTCTCGACGACCTCGAGTCGATCCGCGTGCGCCGGCCGATCGTCAGCAGCACCCGCTATCACGAGACGCTGAAGGTTACCGAGGACGACAACGAGCGCCGTCTCCGGATCTGGGGGCAGGATGGCGACGACCCCGCGGTTGATCTTCTGCTGGGCACGTCGAGCAACTACCGCGTGAACCACGCGCGTGTCGTCGGAGACGACCGCGTCTACGAGGTTCGGGGTCTGAGCCCCTCGGATCTCCAGGCGGACGCGAGCGCGTGGATCGAGACAAGCCTGGTCGACGTGGCTTTCGCGGATGTCACGAAGGTCAGCCTTCAAAACGAGCACGGCAAGATCGAGCTCTCGAAGAACGAGCTTGGCGAGTGGACCGTGGGCGATCTGGCCGAGGGGAAGACCCTCGACACGTCCTCCATCGATTCCTGGGTGCGCTCGCTGGCCAATCTCAGGATCGCCGAGCCTGCGGGTCTCGCATCTACCGGGGGTTTCGGGCTCGATACACCGATCGCAACGGTCGAGATCGCACACCGCACGCCCCCGCTTGGTGACGAGGAACCGGTCTTCGGCACGGTCACGGTTCGACTCGGTGCGGGCGTCTCGACGGACACCGAGGAAACCGACGGCCGTCGCTACGCGAAGCGCGACGGGTCGGGCTTTGCCGTGATCCTGGGCAAATGGGACGCGGAGAAGCTCACCGACAAAAAGCTCGACGATCTGCTCGAGAAACCCGAGGAAGACGCCGGCTAGTCAAGTCATCTCGACTGCGGAATTATCCGCTGCGGGGCGCCACGCAGCATAACTCGTCGGCCTTTTAGGCCAACCCGGTGCAACTCACGATCGATGTGCGTGTTGCGAGTTTTACCTCCGCAGCGATATCGGTTATCCTTGCGTAGAGCGCTGCGGAGCCACTTCTCTTCGCAGTATAATTTACGTTAGATGGACAGGAACAGCGCGTGATAGCACGCCCGGGAATGGTAGCGGTTACGTTGGCCGCGATGTTGCTGAGTTGTGGTCAGGATACACAGCAAGAGCCGCCAATCGCCTACGCCACCCTTGACGATTGCACGACTGACGAGTTGAACCGACGTCAAGAGCGAGGCGGGGTCGTGGCCTCAACGGATGCGCCTGACCTCACCAAGGCCGAGTTCGAGTCGGTTCTTGCCGTTGCGAGCGACTGGGCGGGGGACAATTGCTATCTTCCTTGTGAGTTCCCGATGTGTGGGGCCGTGATCGATCTCAAGCCGGGAACTGTAGGTGTTTACATTCGCCCGCTCGATCCACTCGAAGGCGGGATCTACCCAGAAGCCGGCGTTGAGATTGAACTGTCGTCCATGACCGTCACAGCCGCTGACCTTTTGCATACCGGCTGCCAGTATTGGACCGGAACATACAAACCCAAATGGTCAGGCCGACAGATGTAGAGACTGCCATCTAACTGCGCGTTGAACCTGACGGTCCTACTGGCACGCCCCTGGCTACTACCG
>JBFJTV010000232.1:0-5121 GCA_041625075.1 Candidatus Polarisedimenticolaceae bacterium
GTCCCTGACGACGCGACCCTCGATCCGACCCGGTTCCGGGTCCTGGGCCCAAGCGAGACTCCAGCAGCACAGAGTCACGAGAAAGGCGGCGAAAGCGCGTCTGCTAAAGGTGAATTGTGACAACTCCCGACCCCGTATCCCCGCGGCAGCGCGTACTTCAAGCTCTTCTATATCGGATTCGGGTTGCCGGTCAAGGGGAGCGGGGTAGAAATCGCGTCAGGAGCCCGTCTTTTTTCGCTTGATACGAAACCACGTCTGGGCGTCGTCTGGCGGGACCGGGTACTGGCCGCTATGCCGGGCGTATTCCAGGCCCGCCTCGACCTCGCGAAGGGCCACAACCCGTTCAGACTTCGTTCCCTCTCGGATCGAGCTCAGAAGACAGTGAACGGCGCATTCTGACAGCAGGTGGGCGTAGTAGGGCATGTTTTGTGAGAGAGTGGCGATCCGATCGACGGCTGCCCGCTCGAACTCGATCCTCAGCTTCTCCGCGCCCAGACGCACGATGTTCTCGATGGACGGCCCAGTCAGCGGGGGGACCTCCAACGAAATCAGCTGTCTCGCGGCCGACTTGTGGCTCTCGATGAGCTCGCCGACGTGGTCTCCGATCCCGACAAAGGTCAGCGTCGCCGGGATTCTCGCATCGGAAACTTTTTTCACCAGGTCCGCGAAGGCGAACGTCGTTTTCCGGCATTCGATTCGCTCGAGGTCGTCGATCACGAGGAGCGTCGGGGTCGGCGGCAAGAACCGTACGATGTCCTGCGGCGTGAACGCGGTCTCTTGGGAAAGCGGCGGCGCCAGACCGCTGCCGTGTCGGCCGAGGCGATGAAAGATCGCCAAGGCGATCGAGGCGAAGTCGTCATCGGCACTCGCCGAGTGATAGAAGACCCGGCCACGAAACGAGCTGGCGGCGACCGTGACGAGCGAAGTCTTTCCGACACCTCGCTGGCCGTAGAGCGCGACGCTCGCTCCCTCTCTGCTCCACGCTCTTCTCAGGTTGCCGAGCAGCCGGGATCGACCTTGAAGGCGGTGCCCGTACGCGATCGGTGAGGCGGGCGTGAAGGCGCGCGTCAGCCGAGTTTCAATTTCCCCGAAATCGTTCACTAAACAGGCCTTATAGACTCACGCTGCCCGCGACGTTTTGGTGGCTGCAAATGGACCTCCAGGCCCCGCGGAAGTCAAGCCATTTGTCGATCTTCGGAGGCTTCGGGGGGGCACGCGGGCGGCAACTCTACCGGGCGTGCCTTCGGCGTCCGTCGAGCTCAACCGCGCGGAGCCTATCGACGGAAAATCCCCAAACACAGACGGTTTTTCCGGTTCCCGGCGGGGAGGTCTATACATAGAGAGGGTCGATCCTCAGGAGTGGACGGCGGGCGATGGCGGACGTACTCGATCGAATCCGGCAATCGGTGGTCAAGGTGTTCACGCAGTCGGACGCCCCCGACTACGATCAGCCGTGGCAGACCCAGGGTGTCGCCAGCTCGGCCGGGTCAGGTCTGGTCGTGGCCACGGCGCGCGGCCCTCGGGTGCTGACCAATGCCCACGTCGTCGAGAATCAGGTGTTCGTCGAGGTCCGTCGCTACGGCCGGCCCGCGAAGCACGTTGCCGAGGTCGACGGCGTCGGTCACGACTGCGATCTGGCGCTGCTGACCGTTGAGGGCAACGGCTTCTTCAAGAGGGTCGAGCCCCTCGCCATCGGAGAGCTTCCCATGCTGGGGGACCAGGTCACCGTGCTCGGCTACCCCATCGGCGGAGATCGCCTCTCGCTCACCCAGGGAGTCGTTTCACGGATCGAGATGGCCCAGTACGCTCATAGCCAACGCCGCCTGCTGTCGGTGCAAATCGACGCCGCGATCAACGCCGGCAACAGCGGGGGGCCGGTGGTGGCCGACGACGGCAGGCTGGTCGGAGTGGCGTTCCAGGCTTTCGACGAGGGAGAGAATATCGGGTATCTGATCGGTTCTCCCGTCGTACGCCGTTTTCTTCGGGATCTGGACGACGGCAACTTCGACGGCTTTCCCGACCTTGGCGTCGTCACGCAACCGCTCGGCTCACAATCGCACCGTCGCGCGCTCGGTTTGCCGTCGAGGCAGCATGGCGGACTTCTCATCGCGGATGTCGTCCACGGGGGCTCGGCGTGGCGTTGTCTCAAGCGCGGCGACGTCCTGCTCAAGGTCGGACGGTCTCCGGTTTCCGCGGACGGAAACGTCAAGTTCCGCAAGGGTGAGCGCATTCACTTCTCGCACGTCGTCGCGCAGCGTCAGATGGGGCAGAACATCGCGGTCGAGTTCTGGCGCGGGGGCAAGACTCACCAGTGCGATATCAAGCTCAAGCCGCCGCGATACCTCGTTCCGGAGGATCGCTACGACGTCAGGCCGACCTACTTCGTGCACGCGGGGCTGCTGTTCGTGCCGCTGACCCGCGACTACCTCAAGACGTGGGGGACGGAGTGGTGGGACAGCGCTCCTCCGAAGCTGCTGTCGATCTACGAGAACCAGATTCGGACCTCCGCGCGCCGCGAGGTCGTGTTGCTCCAGAAGGTCCTCGCCGATCGGGTCAGCCAGGGCTACCACGAGATGGAGAGCCTGGTGGTCGTGCGCGTCCAGGGGAAGAGGATTCGAAGTCTGAGCGAGCTGATCCGGATCGTGAAGGCCGCCAAGGGCCCGTTTCTGCGGTTCGACTTCGACGACCGCAGGTCGATCATCCTCGATCGCAAGCTCGCCGCGCAGCGCCACGAGGGCGTCCTCAAGCGATTCGGGATCCCGCACGATTGTTCGGAAGACCTGCGCACCGTTCGTCAGTAAACCCCGAGGCGGTACCACGCCCGAGCCAGCCACTCGTGGAGGACGGCGCTGGTCTCCGCGAGAGCCTGGGCCGTGGGCACGAAGGCCTCCGGGCCGAAACGCATCGGCGGGGCGAATCCGGTGGGGGCCGGCACGACGTCGAACCCGACCGCCTCGAAGGACGCGCGGGCTCGAGGCATGTGCCACGCGCTCGTGACGAGATAGACCGTCGTGATCTCTTCGGCAAGCAACAGCTCGGCGGTTCCCAGGGCATTACCGAAGGTGCCGTGAGACTTCCGACCTCCGGAGGCATCGCGAGCGACGTTGTCGACCCACCGGACCGGAACGTCGAAATCCTCCTCGAGGGTTCGCGCCATGATGCTGGCCAGAGGTCTGTCCTCGCCCTCCAATCGCCCTCCGGTCGTCAAGACGGGTAGGCCGCCGGTTTCTCGATGCAGCCAGGCCGCGTATCGCAGGCGTTGGAGGGTGTCCGCGTCGACGATGTCCTCACCGTACTCCGGCGCGTCTCGATAGAGCCCCGCGCTCAGCACCACGATCGCCCCCGCGGGAGCGGCGAGGTTCCCGGGGACGAGCGCAGGGTCGGTCTGGAGCGAGTGCACCAGGCCCCGCCCGACGAACGGCATGCACATCAGGACGAGGAGCACGAGCGCCCCGATCAGCAATCCGCGGCCGAGCCGGGGCCAACGCCCCCGGGCCATCCAGCCGACCGATGCCAGGACGAAGAGACTCATGGGCGGAAGGACCAGCGCCTTGAGAAGTGCTGCGAGCACGGTCATCGTTCGAACCTCCTCGGTAGACCCGAGCGTCATCTTCGTACGGAACGCGTCACGTGTGCGTGATCTTTTGAGGGTGACATCGGACGGCACCGGGATTTCGGTCTCCCGACACCCAGCGGCGTCGAGCGGGGTTTTGGGGTTTTCGGCCGTGTTGGTTGCCCCGGCCGAAGGTCGCGAGGGAAGTCCGCCGGGTGGAGCGACGCACGAGTCCGACCGCGACATCCTGTTCGTGGACGGTCAGTTCACGCAATGGCCCGAGGGACTTTAGCAGGAGCTAGATTCCCGTCAGTAGCCCCGTGATCAGCAGGATCAGCAGAATGAGAGCGATGTTGAGGTAGGCCATCCGGCGTTGCCTCACCGCCATCTTCGCCGCTACCGCGGCGTGACGACCCTCCTTCAGACTCCGGCCGATGCGGGGGTTGACGACAAAGCCGATGTAGATCGCCGCCGCGACCATCACCACGAACAGGGCGTGCTTGAACACGAGAAGCTTTGACCACGTGTTGCGAAAGTCGAGGATCCCGAGGTAGTTCTCGTCCTCCCGCATCATATAGATTCCCGAAGCGATCAGAACCACGATGCACGTCAGGAAGACCCACGTAAATCTCCGGACGACGCCATAGGCGATCCGGGTTCGCGCGGACGAGAAACCCAGCGCCGATTTCAGCTCCGGCCAGACGATGTACAGCAACGTCAGGACGCCGCCCATCCACAGTACCGCCGCGACGAGGTGCAGCCACGTTGCCAGTCCCAGAGAAGTTTGCATCTAGTTCTCCTTCTGGTGGCTTTCGTGCTCCAGCTCCTGCCTGAGATCTTCCAGCTCTCCGATGAACTCGCTCGCCGGTTTGAGACCGCGCCAGTGGAGGTAGGCGGGGTTGAAGTGGAACGCGCCGGTCTCCATCGACATCACGCCGAACTCCCGCCAGGTGTTCCAGAAGAGCAGCTCGGCTTCGTTGGCCTGAACGTCGCCGCTCGAGCGCCACGGTAGCGCGTGGAAGAACGTCGGCTTGAAGCCGACGGGCTTGCCGAAGAACGGGCTGTACGACGGTTCGATGAGCCCCTGCTCGTACATCTCGTCGAGGATCTGCTGGGCCTCGGCGACCAGCCCACCGGCGACGATCTTCCCGGTCTGGTCGGCGACTTCCAGATGCGCACGCGAGCGCGCCCTCGAGTGACAGACCGTGCACGCCTGGAGCATCGTCTCGCGGTTCTCGCGGAACTCGTCGGTGTCCGGTTTGTAGTTCCACGCGACCGTCTCGAGCGAGGCGTGGATCGTATGCCCGTCCGGCGCCTTCTTGTTGTAGTGGCAGGTCGAGCATGAGGGCGCGGTGCCCCGTGGATAGGCGCCGCTCTTCTGGTACATCCAGCCGTGTTTGCTCGTGGAGTAGACCTCGTACTGTGGGTGATCGGGACCCATATGGCACTTGGCACAGGATTCGGGAAGGGTCGCCTCCTCGGCGCTGAACTCGTGACGGCTGTGACACTCGACGCACTTGACCATCAACATCGAATCGGCGAGAAGCGGCTCGTCGAGCTTCCCGAGA
>JBFJTV010000233.1:0-5116 GCA_041625075.1 Candidatus Polarisedimenticolaceae bacterium
CGCTTGGATTCGCCCCGTGTTCTCCAGCGAACGCCACAAGGTCTTGCCCGACTTCGTGTCGAGCTTCACAAGGGAGTTCGCGGCCTGAACGAAGATGGCGTCACCGTCGATAAGAGGGGATGAAGCAAAACCGAAGTGGGGGACCTCGGTCCCGAAACGAGCCGGGAAATCAACTTTCCATCGTTGCCGGCCGGTCTCGGCATCGAGGGCAACGAGCACCTCGGCCATGTCGCCGACGTACAGAGTCTTGCCGTCGTAAGCGGGGGTTGATCGGACCCAGTCACCGTTGGAGCTCGCAAAGAACGGAACGCTTCCGGTGGCCGACCAGCTCCGCTTCCAGATGGGCTTTCCCGTCGATCGATCCAAAGCCCGGACCGCGACGTTCTCGGCGTCCGCGGTCTCGACCACGAAGACACGCTCCGAGGTCACGATCGGCCCGGGGTATCCCTTCCCCAACGGAACCCGCCACACGGGCTCGAGACCCGCGAGCGAATCGGGCCAGTCCGTTCCCGAGACGCGCCCGTCCCGCGAGGGTCCCCGCCACTCCGGCCACCCGTCGCCGGGATCGGCCGCCCCGGACGGTGCGAGAGTGGCGGCGAGGACCACCACCCAAAGACCCAACCAGATTGCGCGGTTTCCACCCATGGGCTGCTCCTGGATTGTCAAGTGTTTGTCTAAGAAAAACAGCATACAAGAAAAACCCCGAGTGTCAACTATCATTAAGCCCCAGGGCGGCTCGGGGACCCCCTCCACAGGAGACGTTTCATTGAAACTCGCGCTGATTCTCCCGCTGATTCTCGCCTGCGCTCTGTTCCTTCAGCCGGTCGAGGCCCGGTGGACCCCATGCGGTCCCGCGGACGCTTTCAGCATCGCGTCAGTCGTCGTCAATCCCGCCAACCCGGCGACCGTCTATGCGACGGGTGAGACGAGTCCGATGGAGGGTGGGGCCGCGGCGTGGAAAACGACCGACGGTGGAAAGACGTGGAGCCGGGTCGTGCTCGGAGGCGGAGGCGGAGCCGTGTTTGAGGTCCACCGCGACGCGGTTTACGAGCTGTCACAGGGCCGGGTCTTTCGGTCCACCGACGCTGCCGCTCATTGGACCGAGCTCGGAAGGGTCACCGCTTCCTCGTCGCATCTCTGGGCGCTGACGCTGGCGGTCGATCCATCCTCGCCAGACCTGATTTTTGTGGGACTGGGCTATCAGGGACGCGAGCCCGACGGCGGGGTCATGAAGAGCACGGACGGCGGCGCGACGTGGACTCCGTCCGGGCTGACCGGATCGACGGTCTACACACTTCGTTTTGCGCCCGATGAAACCGGGGCGTTGTACGCCGCGGGAAGCAGCGGACTCCACCGCACCACCGACGGCGGCAGGACGTGGACGGCTGTCGGTCCCGGGGGAGTTCCGGCGCGTCACATGACCGTCGCGATCGATCCACGGGACCCGGGGCGCATCTTTGTCGGCACGTCGGGGAGTCGCGGCATCTACCTGACCACGGACGGGGGTGCGACCTGGGTCGCTTCGAACAAGGGGCTCACCGATCCCGCCGTGTACGCGATGGCGATCGATCCGGAGCGCTCGAGTATCGTCTGGGCCGGCACTTCGGGTGGCGGTGTCTTCCTCAGCACGGACGGCGGTGAGAGCTGGAGCAGCATGATCGAGGGTTCCAGGGCACAGCACACGAAGTCGGTGTCGATCGCGCCGGGACCTCCGGCCGTGGTCTATTTCAGCGCCGGCCGCAGCGGCATCCTCCGGTGGGACGACGATTGACGCGGCACCGAACGGCCCAGCTCGCCTCCCTATGCCGGCGTCTCGATGACGGCCCGGAACCGGACCTTCCCCTGCATCATCACGTCGAGCGCGTTCGTGGCGTCCTTCAACTCAAAGGTCTCGATCATCGGTCGAACGCCGTGTTTGGCAGCGAACGCCATGGCGTCCGTGGAGTCCGTGGCAGTCCCCGACGACCAGCCCTGGATCCGCGCGTCCCTCGAGAGTAGATCGATGGCGCCGACCTCGATGGGCTCGAACGGAGCGGCGACCACGAGCAGGCAACCCTCGAGACCGAGCCCCGGCACCAGAGCAGAGATCGACTTGGCGTGGGGCGCTGTGGCGAGGATCACCTTCGCGCCACCCAGGCCCGCCATCGCCTCGGCGAAGTCGCTACGGGTCGAGTCGATGTAGTGATTGGCGCCCAGCTCGCGGGCGAAACCCTCCTTGTCGGTCCCGCGGGAGATCGCTACGACCTCGAACCCCATGGCGCGGGCGTACTGCACCCCCAGGTGGCCGAGCCCCCCGAGCCCCTGGATCGCCACCAGATCCCCCGAGCGGGCACCGGAGTTCCGAAGCGCGTTGAACGTCGTCACCCCGGCACATAGCAACGGTGCGGCCTCGGCAAAGCCCAACTCGTCGGGCACCGATGCCACGGCGACCACGGGCGCGATCACGTACTCGGAATAGCCTCCATCGAATGTAATTCCGGTGATGCTCGCGTTACGGCAATGGATGAAACGTCCGGTCAGGCATACATCACAGGTGCCGTCATGCCCGCCATGCCAGCCGAGACCGACGCGGTCGCCGACCTTCAACGTGTGCACTCCGTCGCCCAGCGCGTCAACGACTCCGGCCACCTCGTGACCAGGAACGCGGGGAAGCTCGAGCCCGGGCCATAACGCGTCGGTCACGAAATGGTCGCTGTGGCACACCCCGCAGGCGTGGACTCGGACCCGGACCGCTCCCGGGCCAGGCTCCGGCAACGGGCGATCTTCGAGCACGAGTTCTTTTGGCGAACGAACGACCATCGAGTTCACGATTACCCCCTACGATGCACCAGCAACTCAAACGTTGGGTATGGCTACAGTCTATCTCGCCGTGCAAGCGCTAGGAGAACGCGGAGGCCGGAGGCGAGGTCGAGGACGCAGGAAACCTCGAATCCAAGCACGCCACCTCGACTGAACCTGGAAGTCTATTGACAGGCTTCGACTAACTGCTCCCGACACGCCGACGCACTCGGCAGGCGAGGTTCGCCGTCCCGCTCGGTTCCGTACGAACCCTCGTGCGACGCGCTCTGCGGCACCACCAGGTAGTAACGATCGCCGAGCGCCGGCGTGATGGTGGTCTCGGTGGCGCCGGCCGTCGTGCAGGGAGGATTCCCGACCGGGATGTGACTCGTGGGATCGCCGAGCAGACCCTCGTAGACAGCGTAGTCCGCATCGCTGTTGAGACACGAGGGGCTCCAGCTCAATCGGATGTCGCCGTTCGCTTCCTTGCCGACGACCAGCGGTGGCCCGGGGACGCGATCGCCGTCGGGGACCGCACCGGCACCGATTCCGGCGCCGAAGCCGAAAGTGAGGTTGTCGAGATAGGAGGCGAAACCCCACATCGACAACGTTCGAATCGGCACGGGTGAGTCGATCGAGATGAAATTGGCCGGATCCCCCAAGGTGGTGATCGGGTTGCTCTCGAACCCGGCGATCTGCATCCCGTCCATGTCGTAAGCAAAACCGGATCCGATCAACACGGCCTCGGCGGGATCGTGCACGAAGAAGAACGACAGGAAATCGACGGGTGGGTCGAAGGTGATGATCACACCGACGTCGCTCCCCACGACGCGGTAGACGAACTCGCCCGAGGCGGTAAGCGCAGGGTTCGACGGTGCCACCACGCCTTCGAAGCCGATGAAGTCCGCACCACTGAAGGAAAAGCAACACGCGCCCGGGGTCGTGATGCCCTGCTCCGGTCCTTCGTTGTCGAAGAAGATGGTGGTCGATTGCGCCCGTGCGATTGGGGACAGAGCGAGCGCGAGAAATGGAATCAAGAGCAAGAGCGAAAACCTGGTCCGCGGCCACCGACCGCGTGCGATACGGTGAAGTGTCATGGCCGCCCCCTCGGAACCGTGAACCTGTTATCGCGAACAATACCGCAAGGACAGCCATTCCGAGAAGAGCCGACGCAGGAAAGCGGTGTAGGCTTGCGGTCGATTGACGCAACCTCGCCGATACCTCGGCTCCCGGAGGAAAGTCCTTGATCGAGCGTGACCGGAGCCTCATCTATGTCGCGGCCTTCCTGCGCTCGCTGGCCACGGGCATGGTGGGCGTGCTCATCGGGATCTATCTCGCGAAGCTGGAATTCGATCCCGGCGCCATCGGAGCGGTCGTGGCCGCGGGTCTCGGGGGAGCCGCCGTCGCCGCGCTCGTCGTCACGCTGACGGGCGACCGGATGGGGCACCGTAGAACGCAGGTCGCCCTGTCGCTGCTGGGGGCGGGAGGCGGTCTCGTCGCCGCGACGGCCTCGGGGTTCAACGTTATCGCGGCGGCGGCGTTCGTCGGGATGCTCAACGGGATGGGCCGCGACCGCGGGGCGTCGTTGATCATCGACCAGGCGATCCTCCCGGCGACGACGACCGATGCGGCGCGGACGAAGGCGTTCGCCTGGTACAACGTGCTCCAGGATGCCGGTCATGCCGTCGGCGGTCTTCTGGCCGCTGTACCGGCGTTCCTCCGCGTCGGTTTCGGGTTCGAAGAGATCGTCGCGTTTCGATTCACCCTCGTCGGCTACGCGGGCATCCTCCTGGCGACTGCCCTCGTCTACGCGGGTCTCTCCAGTGCGATCGAGCGACCTCGCTCGGAGGGCCGCGTTCGCGTCTCGCCCCAAAGTCGCCGCATGCTCTGGGAGATCTCGTCGCTCTTCGCGGTGGACAGCCTCGCGGGAGGGTTCCTGACGACCGCGCTTCTCGCATACTTTTTCCACGAACGGTTCGGTGCCGGCGAGGTCGCGGTCGGCCTGTTGTTTTTTGGCGCCCGCGTCGCGAACGCGGGCTCTCACCTCGGGGCGGCCTGGCTCGCGAAGCGCATCGGGCTCGTCAACACCATGGTCTTCACGCACATCCCCTCGAGTCTGCTCTTGCTGACGGTCCCATTCGCGCCGAACTTCTTCGTCGCGGCTGTGCTCTTCCTGGTGCGCGAGGGCCTCGTCGAGATGGACGTTCCGACCCGGCAGTCCTACGTCATGGCGGTAGTACGGCCGGAGGAGCGCACCTTCGCATCCGGCGTGACACACCTCGTACGCCTTGGAGCCTGGGCCGTCGCTCCGGCATTCGCCGGACTGCTGATGCGCACC
>JBFJTV010000234.1:0-5113 GCA_041625075.1 Candidatus Polarisedimenticolaceae bacterium
CGACTCGCATCATTCGCCGAGCCGCGTGTTCGATCGTCTGCAGGAACCGAACCGGGACCGCCGCGTCAGCGTCAACAGCAGCTAGGAGCGCCGACGTCGGCCGTCCATTCGGCCGCCCGGCATGCGTTTTCTGCCTACCGTTGGCGCCGCCGAATCTGCTATAGGTATCTGCCGACCCGGCTCAACCACGAGATACCCGTTCCCGGAACGTCAGGAGACCCCATGAGAGCGCTCGATCCGCTGGACCTTTTCGAAATCCGGTCCTCGACCGGCGGCAACACTGAAGTGGTTCATCGCGATATACATCGTTCTCCTCTTCCGCCGGGCGGCAATTCTGGTGTCACTAGATTCTAGCGCGGAGAACCGGACGCGTCAGACAGGTCGGCCCGCCTTCCGCGTTGTGCGAGATCTCGTTCCCTTTGTAGGTCTCGACGACACAGCCCGCTCGCTCGAGACGCGAGCGCGTGACCGGGTTGTCCTCGAGCATGACACAGTGCCGTGGAGCGATTGCCAGAACGTTCGTTCCCATCGAGGCGAACTCTCCATCGTCAACCTCGACGAAGGCAAACCCACGGCGCTCGAGCTCTCTTCGAAAGGGCAAAGACAGCAGCCGCGAGTACACGACGGCGAGATCGCGATCCACGATGCTGACCAATGACATCAGGTGGAGACAGACGTCGGGACCCCGAAAGTACGGAAGCGGGACGGAAAGGGTGGAGACCCCCAGCGGTCTCAGCAGTTCTTCGAGTCGTGCGAGCCCGAGTTCGTTGGTTCTGAACCCCTGGCCCACGGCGAGCGTGTCGTGATCGATCCACACCAGATCGCCTCCCTCGGCCCAGACGTTTCCGGTCAGGCGGCCGAGGATCGGAACTTCGAGGGACTCGTACGTTCTTTCCACCGCGGTCGGCTCGTCACGTCGCAGCTCTTTCCCCATGTTGAGAAGGACCGCACCCTCGTCGGTGACGATGCTCGGGTCGTGCACATAGATCGCGTCCGCAGAATCGAGATCGGGGGTGTCCTGGTAGACGATCTCCGCGCCCGCGCGCTCGAGGATCGCGACAAAGGCGTCGTGCTCGGCGCGCGCCGTCTCGAGGTTCGGTGTCGACGTGTAGTGCCAGATCTCGGGGTCCGCGGAACCGAAGGCATGATCGGGGCGCTTGACGATCGCACGCGCGAGCGGTTCGACCATCGTCTGGCACCCGAACGACCTCAAGTTCCGTCGCCCTCGCGGACCATGTTCTCGAGCGCGATTCGCGGGCAGACGCTTTGCTTGATGTAGTCGACGAGGTTGACAGCGACGCCACGGATTCGTTTTTCCATCGCCGCATCGACGGGATCGTCGTTCTCGTCGAACACGCTTCGCACGCCCGCCACCGATACCGGGCCCGGCAGAACGATCGCACCGACGTGCGACAGGATGCTTCGAAGCTGTTCGAGCGCCTTGATCGCGCCGATCTGACCGGCGGCCACTCCCAGAAGCGCAACGGGCTTGCCCGCAAGAACCGACGGGAAGCCGAGGTTGTCGATCACCAGTTTGGTCACGCTGCTGATCCCACCGTGATACTCGGGAGTCGCGAAGATCACGCCGGTGGCGTCCGACACGATCCGACGCATCTCAACGGCGCCCGCATGGTCGGGTTCGAGACCCGGAAGCGGAAGCTCGAGCGGTTTGGGGTCGATCTCCGTGACCGCGACATCGTCCATCTTGGTCAACTCGTCGAGAACGAGCTTGCAGGCCTTGGTCGTATAGGCGCCCCGTCGAACGCTCCCGCGAATCACGACGATGCGAATGTGTGCTTGATCGTTCATCCCGCAATTGTACCCAATGGCGCCATGGCTTTGTCGTCGATTTGGTGACGGACCTTCCGATCGTCGTGACTGGAATTCGACCATCCGATAGAATGTTCTCAACCGGGAAGACGCACGGGTCACCCGTGGAAGTCCGGACAGGGGGCGCGGAGTTTCCGGCATGGGCAACGACAAGAAAACCGAGACCGAGATCACGAGCGCACGGCGTCCGTGCCCGGAAACACGGGGCGAGCGGTTCGAGATCACCGATGCCTCGACGATGTCTTTTCTGATGCAGACCGCCGAAGAGCTCACGGCCACGCTCGACATCGACGAGGCGCTCGAGAAGGTCGCCGACCGCGTCAAGGATTACGTCGCCTACGACTCGTTTGCGGTGCTGTTGCTCGACGACCTCGGGCAGGACCTCAGATTCCATTTCGGGATCGGGTTCCCGCAGGAGGTGCTCGAGCACTGGCGGTTCGGTCTGGGGCAGGGGATCGTCGGGACCGCCGCCAAGTCGTGCGCTTCGGTGCGTGTCGACGATGTTCTGGGCGATCCGCGGTACATCAACGCGCAGAGCGACATGCGCTCCGAGTTGGCGATCCCGCTGATCGTCAAGGGAACCAACATCGGGGTTCTCGACGTCCAGAGCCGGGAGCCTGGCTACTTTACCGAGTACCACGAGCGTCTGCTCGCGTTTCTCGCGGGTCACCTCGCCAACGCCATCGACCGCTCACGGCTGTACCACAACCTGCGGGCCCAGGCGACATCGCTGTCGTTGCTCAACGAGGCCGGCCGCGAGTTGACCTCGATCCTCGATCTCCAGGCGCTCTTTCACAAGGTCGCCGAGCTGGTCAAGCGGGTCGTGGATTACCACCATTTCTCCGTCATGCTGTGGAACGACGACGACCGCGTGCTGGAGCAATCGTTCTCGAAGGGATCCGAATCGGGTTTTCGGGAGAAGACCGGGTTCCCGCTGGGCCACGGCATCTCGGGGACCGCGGCATCGCTTCGACAGGCGATCCGCGTGCCGAACGTGCACCTCGATCCGCGCTATGTCGCCTGCGGCCACGAGGTCGACGTGCGGTCCGAGCTCGTCGTACCTCTGGTCTTCAAAGACCGCCTGATCGGCGTCATCGATCTCGAGAGCACCGAGTACAACGCCTTCTCCGAGCAGGACGAGTCGATCCTGATGACCTTTGCGTCGTACATCGCCATCGCGATGGAAAACGCCCGGCTGTACGAGCGGGTCCGGCGCGATGAGCAGCGTCTTGCCGATGACATGGAGACCGCGCGGGAGATCCAGAAGGGATTGCTACCGGACAGCGCCCCCGAGACACCAGGACTCGATATCGGCTTTGCCTACGAGCCCGCGCGGCAGCTCGGCGGCGACTTCTACGACTTTCTCCCGTACCCGGACGATCGGCTCGCGATCGCGGTCGGCGACGTTGCCGGGAAGGCTGCGGCGGCCGCGCTCCAGGGATCGCTCGCGGTGGGTATTCTGCGCGAGCACGCCATCGCGCACCCGTGCGGACCGGCGGAGATGCTCGCCCACATGAACGAGAATCTCGACCAGCCGCGACTTGCCAATCGCTTCGTCGCGATGGCGATGGCGGTCTACGACGCGAACGACCGCACGATGACCATTGGAAACGCCGGCTTCCCGCGGCCCCATCTTCTGCGTGACGGGAAGGGCGAGGAGCTCGACATCCTCGGGATTCCGCTCGGGCTCATGCCGGGTTCGGAGTACCAGGAGACCAAGATCGCGCTCCGCGGGGGCAACATCGTGGTCTTTTGCTCGGACGGCGTACACGAGTGCGCCAATCGTGAGGGCGAGGAGTACGGCTCGCGGCGCCTCGCGGCGCTGCTCGCCGAGCACGCCGGCGATACGGCGGCCTCGATCGCGAACCGCATCCTCAAGGCCACCGATCTCCACGGCGGAGGCAACGGCGAGCACGCCGACGACCGCACCGTCGTCGTCCTCAAGATCACCTGATCGGAAGATTATGGGGACGTCCCCAGGATCCAGGCGGCAATGTCGTCGATCACTTCGTCGGAGACGTGGCCCGGCTTCGAGTACTCGTTCGGCCCCGGCTTCCCCTTGCCTTCGATGAACAGGTGGTTCAAGCCGGGGTAGGCCTTGAAAGTCACGTTCTCTCGCGACGACAGCGCCTCCTTCCAGCCCTCGAAGTCCTCCATCGTGACCTGATAATCGCGCTCGCCTTGGAGGATCAACAAGGGACGCTCGATCGTCTTCGCGGATTCGTGGGGCTCGTAGCCCCGCAGATCGAGCCAGTACGCCGCGGGCGCGCCGAGGATCGACCCCGACACTCCGTCGGCCGGTTCGAGACCCCGGACTCGCTCGATCTCGGCCGCCACCCTCTCGAACTCCGTATTCTCCGCGTCCGTGACCACGCCGTCCCACGACATGAGGTACTCGATCTGCCCGAGCAAAATGTCGTCGAACTGCCGCGTCGGGCCGGCCAGAATCACGAATCCGGCGATCGCGTCGTCCCGTGCGGCGATGCGGGGCACGACCATCCCGCCGAGGCTGTGCCCGAGCACGAAAACACCGTCGCCCCGAATCTCCTCGGTCGCTAGCAGCAGCGCGACGGCCTCTAACGCGTCATCGATGGTTTCTTCCCTGACGGTGAGCCCCGTCTCCTCGGCCATCCGGCTCTGATGCTCGAGCGTGCGTTTCTCGTAGCGCAACACCGCGACGTCGTGCGCGGCGAGTCCCCAGGCGAGATCACGAAACGGCTTGTTCGGGCCAGTCGACTCGTCGCGGTCGTGCGGCCCGGAGCCGTGCACCAGGGCCACTGCCGGAAACGGCCCGTCACCCGCGGGCAAGGTGAGCGTGCCCGGCAACGGCCAATCCGGGCCACCGACCACCACCTCCATCTCGCGGATCCCTTCGGGTTTGGCGTAACCGCTCACGCTCTCGTTCTCTTGCTGATCGGGAGGCGTTGCCGGGTGGAAGAACAGGCCGGCGACCCGGCGCTCGCGATCGACCACCACCCTCACGTCGAGATACATCCTCTCGAACTTGCAGGTCACGAGGACCGCGTCGTAGCCCTGGATCTTCTCGGTCCTGACGGCGACCTGCTCCTGGAACGCGCCCGTCGACGCCAGCATCCCTTCCCACGTGGTCCGCAGCCCCGGTTCGGGCAGCGCGGTCTTCATGGTCTCGTCGTAGCGCTCGACGGCCTCGCCGAACTTCTCCTCGGCGAGAAGGGTCACGAACAAACGGGCGATCTCCTCGACCGTCACCTCCCGGACCGTCTCGTCGTCGGCACGCACGGGGCCGGGGGCGAACAGCAGGGCG
>JBFJTV010000235.1:0-5084 GCA_041625075.1 Candidatus Polarisedimenticolaceae bacterium
CCCGCCGCGGAGATCATCCCGGTCGAGGTCGAGACGAAGGTCAAGGGCATCGAGGGCGTTAAAGACGTCACGGTCGATATCGTGTGGGAGCCGCCGTGGACCCCCGAGAAGATGTCCGAGGCCGCCAAGCTCGAACTGGGCATGATGTAGCCGGTCCCGTCCTCTACTGACAGGCTTCTTCCACCGCGATATCCGCCGCCAGGATCCTGACGATCTGCTCGCGGCTCAACGTCCCGACCCCCGGATGCGAGTTCTCCTTCAGAGTATTGCCCTGCTCGTCGATAAACCGATCCATCTGCTGAACCTCGACCAGGACCCGCGCGGCCCCGGCCGCGTCCGCCGTCGTCAGCAGCGACGGATCGTGCGGATCGGACACGTCGATCACCTGAAGCCCGAGCGTCCCGTTGGCCACGAGAGCGTAGTCGTCGACGCCGGGGGGCGTCATCTGACTCGCGACGTCGAGGTCGTCCGCGCTGCCGCCGAGATTCAGGGCCGCGACCGCAACGATGTCGTCGGGTGTCGTGATGTCATAGACATGAAGTCCACCTGTCCCGGCTGCAACGTAGAGGTAGTCGTGCTCGCGTGACGGGACGTCGTCGTGGGCGGGAACGTAACGCGTGTAGGTGTCGAGCGCGACGGCGCCCGGGAGCAGCAACCCACCGGCGAGCGTCGGAGCATCGAAGTCGGGCAGCAGATCGACGACCCGAACGCCGTAGCTCGGATCGGCCACGTAGGCCCGCGCCGCGAAGGCGGTCCCGTTCTGATAGTGCGCGTAGAGCCTGACGTCCTCCGCCTCGATCCCGGGGAGACTCCCGGCGATGAACGGCGCGTCGTGATCGGAGATGTCCACCACCACGAGACCCGCGGACCCGGCCGCGACGAACAGATGGATCCCCCACGGAACGGCCTTGAGGGCCGTCGGGATCGGAACCGTCGCCACCTGCTGCGCGACGACAGGATCCGCGTTGTCGTAGATCTTGACGCCGACCCCTTCGTGCACGACGTAGAGGTAGCGAGCCGCCCGGCTGACGTCGATCGCGTTCACGCCGGGGACGACCGTCGTCGGACCGTCCGGCAGACCCTCCCGCAAGTCATAGATGTCGAGACCGGCCGGGCCGCGCGCGAGGTACAGGAAGTCGGCCGTCCCCTCGATGACGTTGGGGAAAATCTCGAGGGCCAGCGGCTCCGTCGTCCCGAGCGTCCCGACGCGAGTCGGCGCGTCCGGGTCGGTGTTGCGGTCGAAGACGAGAACGCCGGCATCGCCGACCACGAAGGCGTGCCTTCTTCCGATGGCGTAACTGCCGGAGCCGAACCCGAGCGTCGGCGGCGAGCGATGGCATTCGGCACATGAGCGCACCTCACCCGCCCCACGGACCGTGTGAGGGTTGACGGGCTGGAGCGCGAGACCCGAGAGACCGTTCGCGGTGTAAGGCATGGCGAAGTCGAGGATCTTGCTTCCGTCGGGGGCGGTGACGTCGGCGATCGGCTGGCAACCTACGATGTACGGCGCGATCTTCCCCCACTTGTTCGGACCCATCATGAAGTACTTCAGCGATTCGAAGATCTTGTTGTTGGTCGAAGCTCTTCCAACCTCCATCTGACCCGTGATCAGGTTCAGACCCATCTCCCTCTCGTCGCGCTCGAAGTGGCAGCCGAAGCAGTTGGCGGTCCACGACGTGTGGCAGGCGTGGCATTCGAGCCCGCCCTCGTCCTTGATGTGGTCGTCGTTCATGGCGCAGGCGGCGGTGGAGTTGTAGCGCGGCGACGCCGGGTCGACGATCTCCATCGCCTGAACGACCGGACGGCTGCGGTCGGTCAAGATCTCTCGGGCCGTGGGTTTAGGGACCTTCGAGATCAAGAAGACGTCGCCGTCAGGGTCCCGCCGGAGATTCCACAACGGCCGGCCGTCGTTGTCCTGGAGCGAGGCCTCCTGCGTCGGGGTCCCATGGCAGCTCTGGCACTCGATCTTGGTGGCCTGATCCATGTGCCCGTAGATGTTGCCGTCCCCCATCACCTCTTCCCCCGTGTGGCAGTCGATGCAGTGCATCCCGAGCTCGCCGTGGATATCCTCGGGGTTGGTCTCCAAATCCGCGAAGTGATAGTTGCTGTTGAAGATGACGTCGGTCGTTCCGGGAACACCCGGACCCGACGGCAGGTCGGGCGGCATCTGGGCGCGGCCGGTGTAGCTCAAGCCGATCCGCGCGCCGCGGTGATGACAGTGAAGACACTGCTCGGTGGGAACGGCCTTCGTGATCGTGTGCACGATGGGGTGACCGGGCTCGGTGTGGTCGATGGAGTCATCGGCGCTTCGCGACCGCCCGTCGTTGGCGTACGGCATGTGGCACGCTGCGCATCCGTCGGCGCGGTAAACGCCGTCGGCCCCCTCGGCACCACGGTAGCCCTTTCCACGGGACCACAGGTGGCATCGAGCGCACGCCTGACTCGGCACCGCCTGGAAGTGCGTCGAGATCAACGAGGGGTCATTATCCGGATCGTAGATGAGCAGATCTTCGAGAAAGCCGACCGCTCCCAACTCGGTGGGCACGTACCCGTCGCGGTCTTCCACCTCGAAGGTACCGTAGATCGGTGTCTTGGTGTTGACGACGTTGTTCTGATACAGCCCGCCGGCATAATGTCCGGCTGCAGTCGCCATCATGGACATCGTGACGGCTGCGACCTTTTCAACGTGGCACTCTCCACACACGTCCCGGACCACGCGAAGGTTTGACGGGTTCACGAACCTCTGATACGGCAGATCGTAGTCCAGGGGTGGCGTGGTCTGGTTGTTGATGACAGGCAGGGACGGCTGGACGTGCGCGGTCTCCTTGACCGTGCTGTTCGGGTTGCCGCCGTGACAGAAGACGCAACCGAGCGCATGACCGATCCGCATGTTCTCGACCGCGTTCTCGATGTGGCCATGGCACAGCATGCACTGCTCGCGGGGAACTCCTCCCAGAAGAGACTCCTCGGTGTCATCCGCGACGGCGGTCGCGTCGGTCACCTCGTCGGTGAGCAGCTTCACTCGGTCTTCCCCGGCAAGAAGCGCTCCGCCAGAAAAAAAGAAGACTGGAAGCGCACAGACCAAGATGCGGCGGTTTCGCGACAGAGCTCTCGACGTGTTCACGGCCCCCCCCTTCCTCGAGGTTGGTGCGAGGATCCCCCCGGAGTGTCCTTCGAAAGAGCGCGGGAGACCAGGGCAGGTGTCCCCCATTTGGGACCTCCAATCTCCGGTTTCCGGGGCCGCTTGAACCGGCGCGACGCAGCGCATACCTTAGGCGCGACCATGCATGAAACTTCGGCCGGGGTGGACCACGGCATCGACGACCACGGCGACGCGGGCTACTCCGTCGAGACCTGTCGCGACCTCGAGGCGCGGTTCCGCGAACAGCGGCTGCACCGGCCGATGCGGGTCGAGCGCTACGACCCGGGGACCGAGCTCGTCTACGAGATGGCCCCGGTCGCTCTCGGCGGTGCGACGGCACCGGTCCGAGCGCATCTCGAGGTCGAGCGATTCGTCGGGGGCGGTTTTGCAGGTCAGGTCTACCGCGTCCGGGTGAGCCGTCTCGAGCCCGGCCCGCTCGCCGGGGTCGAGCCCGGCGGGACGTACGCCCTCAAGATCCTCATCCCGCCCGCACGCGGCGCGCTGCTCTTCAGGAACCTGCTCTACGCGATCGGCTTCCAGGGGTCGTTCCAGCTGCAGACCAACCCGGTGGCCTCTCGTGCGGGCGCGCTGTGGCAGAAGCTCATCCGACGCGCGGCGGGGATCCGGTTCGGGGACGAGAGCACGGTCAACGACGTCCACGCCACCTTTGTCGATAATGAGCTCGGCAGCTGCGGCGAGCTGAGCGACTGGGTCGAGGGCCGCACGTGGCGGCTCGAGGTCGACGATCATCTCGACGCGCTCGACCGCTGGCGCGCGGCCAAGCCCGTCGACCCCGCCCTGCTCGGCTCTCCCGAGTACCGTGCGAAGCGAACCTTCATGAAGGAGTTCGTTCGCCTGCTCCACGACATGGGCGCGCCCGAGTTCGCGAGGCAGTACGAGTGGTCCACATGCAAGAGTCAACCCAACTGTCTCAAGCGGACCGACACCGAACAGGACCCGGACGCAGGTCTGACCGCCGTGGACTTCCGCGCCGGTCTTGCGCTGCTCCCCTTTCTCCCGATGAGCCCAGGCGACTTCAAGCTGATCTTCACGGGGCTCGCTCGCGGGAGTCTGGTGCAGTTCGACCGCGGCGACCTCGACAAGCTCGAGGCCTTTGTCCGTGAGCATTCCGAGGCGTTCTCCGACCTCGACGGCACGCTCGAGGAACTGAGATCCGCCGAGCGCGTCTATCGAGACTCGATCCCGGATGTGACCCACAACGGGTTCCGTGTGCTGACCCCTCGCCTCTGGAGAACGATCCTCTCGAGCGCGGTCGGGGGCTGGGAGCTACGGGGTCTGATCGACCCGTCGTCTGCGCGCGGGCTCCGCGGCTCGCGGCTCCGCTGTGCGCTGCTCTACGTCGTGGGGGTCGTCCCCTTCCTGGGAAATCTCGTCCGGAAGCTCGCCGGCCACGCTGCGTGGCGCAAGCACTACGTCTCGATGCTGACGAGCCCTTCCTACCTCGCGCGCGCCGTGCGAGGCCGGATGGCCGAAAAGATCACGACATGGCATCGGGCGGGAAGGATACCTGCCGACTCGGTGCCAAGGCTTGCCGGGTCATTCCCGCGATTTCTCGTCCACCTGCCACTTTCGATTCTTCCGATCGGTCTTCACCGGTTCTTCACTAACTGGAGCTATGCCAAGAGCCGCCTCGATTACATCTTCGTTCGCCCGGTGCGTCTCTACTTCAACCCGGCGCAGCGCGAGCAGTGGCTGCGCGACATGGTCGCAGAGGGACGAGCGAAGCACATGCTCACCGACGAAGACGCGGACGTGATCCTCTCGAAGATCAAGGAGCCGTTCATTCAGAAGTACCTGAAGTCGCTGGCGGTCCACGTTTGCACACTCCCGGTGACCCAGATCGTCTCGGTGATCGTCGCGGTCGCCTACGTCGCGATGCATCCCGAGATGGGCACGGCGCAAGCGTGGGCGGTCGGCATCG
>JBFJTV010000236.1:0-5075 GCA_041625075.1 Candidatus Polarisedimenticolaceae bacterium
GCACCGGGCGTCCGCGATGCCCAGCGCAAGCCCCACGGGAAGCGCCGCAGCGAGGTAGCCGGCTAAGTGGTTTCTGTTGACGTAGGTCCCCGTGGCGGAATCGAGATAGTGCCGCTTTGGAATGTGCCAGATCATCGGGTGGTCCGAAACCAGCATCAGGATGCCGTAGAGGGCCTGGAACGCGGCCGAGAGCAGCAACGCCACCGCGATCGGCCGCACCCCCCGTGTCGAGGCCACCGTGACGGAGACGAGCAGCAGGATCGTCAGGGCGGCACCGGTCCGCAGCGCCGACGCCGTGCTCATCGGATCGAGCGAGACTCCGACCGGGCCGTCGAGCGCCCCCGGATCCTGCCCGAGGACGGCCTGTTCGTTGGACAGCTCGGCCGCACTCGGAACCAGCGAGTCCCGTATCCGAACACTCTCCGGGGACACCAGGGAGGTCATGCCGCGGCCTAGAGGCAGCACCTGGAGAATGGCGAGGAGCAGCAGCCCCGCCACTCCGATGAGGACGAGCACCGGGGGGACGGGGGTCGGGTGAGCCCGCGCGCGAACGAGCCAGTCCGCACCCAGCACAAACACCGTCATCTCGAGGATCAAAAGGGTGACCGGCTGTACCGCACCGATCATCAGGGGCGCGCCCACCACGACGCAGATCACCCCGATCTCGAGGATGCGCGCTAGGGGGTCGTCGGCGCGGTGGATCGGTTCGGAAGACATCGTTTCGAACTGCGCTCACGAGACGACTTGCCTCGATTCGCGGATCCAATCGTCGGAAGCCCTGGCCCGGAGCTCACGCGCTGTCGACTCGTCTGGAGCGGCCACCCTCCAGCGCCTCGGGAGCCACGACCGCTTCGTCTCTTCCGTAGTACCGGTACCGAGTGTACCGATTCGAGTCGAGATGGGCGTCGTTGATCACCACGCCCACGGGGCGACTGCCGGACTGCGAGAGGCGCTCGACCGCGTGACGCAGCGAGTCGCGCTGTGTCCGGTTGGCCCGCGCCACCACGATCGTCGCATCCATGACGCTCGCGACAATCACGGGATCGGAGACCGACAGCACCGGGGGGGAGTCGTAAACGACGTGGTCGTAACCGGCCTCGAGAAAACGTGATCCCACCTTGGCGAAGACCGGCGAGTTGAGAAGCTCGGAGGGGTTGGGCGGGATCGGACCGCTCGGAATCAGCTCGAGGTTCTCGACACCCGTCGCCACGATGACCTTGAGGGGATCCTCCTCCTGGCCCGCGAGCAAGGTGCTCACGCCGTGGCGATTCTCGACCTCGAAGACGCGGTACAGCCGTGGTCGGCGAAGGTCGGCGTCGACCAACAGGATCTTCCCCCCGAGCTGGGCCAGAACCACGGCCAGGTTGATGGCCGTCGCCGACTTGCCTTCCTCGGGAAGCGCGCTGGTAATCGCGATCTGCCTGGGTGGGTGACCCGGATTCGAGAGAAGAATCGATGTCCTCAGCTCGCGGAAGGCCTCCGCGGCCTCGGCCCGTCCGTCGCGGTGCGCGACCAGGTCGACGGTCTCCACGACCGAGGCGACCTGCCGGCGGCGCACCCGCGGGAGGGAAGTCGACGAAGACCCGTGTTTCGGGATGACGGCCAGGGTCGGGAGACCCACGAGCTTCTCGATCTCGGTGGGTGAGGAGACCGTGTTGTGGATGTAGTCGAGAAAGAAGGCCATGGCGATGCCGATTCCCAGCCCCATGAGAAGCCCCAGCGCGAGGTTGAGCTTCTTGTTGGGGCGGAACGGTGATTTCGCGGGCCGGGCGTGATCGACGATCGTGATGTTGCTCGACGTGGCATCAAGGTCCTTGAGCCGCGTCGACAACGCCATCTCGTTCTGCCGAGTCATCAGGGCGTTGAGCGTTTCGCGTTTTCGGTCGACCTCGGCCATCAGCGTGGCATACCCGGAGGCATCCCGCTTGAGACCCTGCGCGGCTTCGTGTTGCTGGGCGAGCAGACGGCCCAGGTTTTCAACCTCGCTCTTAGCATTGCGGTAGTCCGCCTCCGCGGCGGCGACGACCTGACTCCCGATCTCCAGGGTCTCGAGCTCCAGCCGCTCTCTCGCGCCGTCCAGCTTGGATTTCAATGTGCGCATCTCGGGCCAGTCATTCTTGAACTGCCGCGACATCTCGGCGTATTCGGCCTCGTAGGTCGCGTACTCCTGCTTCAACCTCGCGATCAGGTCCGACTCAAGCACTTCCGGGAGCGCGTCGATGGGAGATTCGAGGGCAGTTCGGTAGGCGGCTTCCAACTCGGCCAGGCGGGTCTGCGCCATGGTCCGGCGTTCTGAGACGTCGGACAGCGCACGTAAGGTGATGTTGTTCGATTCATCGACCGAGACGATTCGCTTCGACTCCCCGTAATCCTGGAGCCTCTCCTCGATCTCGCGGATCTCTTCCTTGAGCGCGGCAATCTGCTCCACGAGAAACTCGGTGGCCTGATCGGTCGTCGTGTACTTGGACTCGATGTTGAACTGAATGAACGCATCGGCCACGGCGTTGGCGACGCGGCTCGCCAGACTCGGGTCGGCCGACACCCACGAGACCTGCACGAGGTGGGAATTGCGGATTGGCGAGATCTCGAGCCCTCCCTGGATCCAGAGGGTCGCGAGATCCTCCGGCGTGGTCGGCGTCGTCTCGCCGCGACCCGGGACCATCGAGCGCAGACGCGTCAGGAGGCTCGGTGAACCCGAGCGATCCTGGACCGCGGGGTGGCTCGCGAGGTCGAGCCTGTCGGCCGCCAGGCGGCTGACACGATCGCTCGAGAGAATCTTGTACTGCGTCTGGTAGAAATCGTCGTAAGCTGCCCACGAGTAGTCGACCTGCGCCAGATCCTGAAACGTCAGGATGTCCGGGTTCTGTCGCTCGATCTGTAGCGTTGCCGTCGAGCGGTACAACGGCGTCATCACGAACGAGCTCACCAGAACCGTGAGCGTGATCGTGGCCACGGACAGAAAGATCACCCCCCGGCGGCGTTTGAGAACCGCCCAGTGCTCGAACAGCTGGGCGCGCGCATCGCGGGTCTCGGCCATCAGAAGAACGACTCCGGGACGAGCACGAGGTCGTCCTTTTGAAGGCGCAGGTCCTCGGCCTTGCCTTTCTTGACCTGTCGCAGATTGACTTCGATGATCAACCGTTCGCCGTCGGCGTCCGTCCTCACGATCTGCACGCGCTTCTCGCCGGCACGGTCGGTGGTCCCGCCCGCCAGCGTGATCGCTCGCAGGACTGTGACGGGCTGGTCCTCGGGGACCTCGTAGACGTTCGGTGTCCTGACGGCCCCGGTCACGAAGATGCGCATCTTCTTGACCGTCGGCACGTAGATGATGTCGCCGGCGACGATCCGGTAGTTGAGCGTCGGATCGGCCGCGTAAACAAGGCGATCGAGATCGACCTCGATCGGCTGCGCCGTCCCGTCGGCTCCTCTTCTGAAGATGAAAATGCGCTTGCCGAGATCGGCGTCGAGCCCTCCGGCCAGCGAGATCATCTCGAGAAGCGTCCGGCTCCCCAGCATCTCGTACGTTCCGGGCCTTCGAACCGCACCGGTGACCGCCACCTTCTTTGACTCGTACTCTCGAACGAAGACCGTGACCTGCGGGTCGCGAACGTACTTCTCTTCGAGCAGTTCTTCGAGAAGGTCCTCGAGGTTGGTCTTGGAGATGCCTGCCACGATGAGCCGGCCCAGCAGGGGGAAGGTAATCGATCCGTCATCGGCGACACGCACAGTCTGATCGAGCTCGGGCAGATCGAAGACGCTGATGTCCAGGAGGTCCTGCCTGCCGACGACGTAATCGCTCCCGCCGAGGGTATCGATACCGGTCGGGACCAGCGCCGCCACCGGGCGCGCGTCGAGGACCTCGGGCGCGGCGGCAGGCTGTTGATTCTCGATCTCGTCCGCCGACGCCCCGTTCTCCTGCGCGGGGACCGGGGTGCAAACCATACCGGGGATCGCGATCGCCAAACAGAGGAGGACTCTCCAAGACGTCGCGTGTCGCTGTCTCATCGAACCATCCATCATCGGAACCCGTCCCCCACGCGATCCCGCCTCGTGCCGTCAGCAGTATAGCGGATGGCGCCTCCGGTCGTCGGGGCGCTGCCCGTCGTCGTCAGAAACCCACAACGGCGTCGACGCCGATCGTTCCACGGGTCTGGTCGAGCCCCGGAGCCGTCGAGTCGCGGCGGTACCACAGCCAGCTGATGCCGTACTCGACTCTTCGACCAAGCGGATCGCGCGCGACCCGCCACTTGACCCCGAGGCGGTAGCGCGTGACGTCGTCGATGCGTACGGGGTCGCTCGACCCGGGGAACGTCAGCCGGCCTACCCCACCACCTCCCACGACCCCGAAGATCTCGGTGAAGAAATGGGTGAGCGTCAGCCCGGCCTCACGGTGGAGGAAGTAGTTGTTGTCTTGGTAGACCGCAAAGCCGACTTCTCGCTTGGCTTGCACCCGTAAAGACGAGGCGTAACCCATCTTGTACAGCAGCGCGGCCAAGCCCACGGGTTCTTCGAGATCGAGCCGGCTCGAATCCTTGTTGTCGATCTTGGTCACGCCGACCCCGATCGAACCGCTCAACCGGCCCGTCTCGCCAAACCGGACCCCCGGCAGAACCGTCCACTCCTCGGAGTCACGCCCGACGTCGGGGTCGTCGAACACGATGTCCTTCGCCTCGGCCTCGAAGGTCAGCCGGGTCAACCCCGTGAGACGGTAGTCGAACCGGGCCTCGGGGCCGCGCTCCACGCGGTCGAGCAACGGGCCAACCGACGGGTCGTCCGGATTCGTGAACTTCCAGTCGTTGTGGACGAGGCCGATCTCGCCCGTGGTCCGCCAGCCGAGTTTCAGCAGGATGCCGCCCCCGAGGGCCCGGAGCCGGCGTTGGGTCCGGCTGTCGAGCTCGCTGGTCAGGCGGTCCTGCGAGTTGATGTTGTCGAAATCGGCGTAGAACCCGATGCGCTCGAACGGGTAGGTGTACCTCGACTCGAATCTCTGGCGGTGGAAGTTCGCGTTGCTGAAGGTCTGGTAGGCGGTGTAATCGAATTTCTCGTCGAACTCGAAGAACGAGCGTTTCCCGAGC